>CAYWMG010000067.1:0-7134 GCA_964459245.1 uncultured Candidatus Bathyarchaeia archaeon | reverse complement strand
ACAAAAACAGCATAACAACGCTCAGCCCGGCTAGCAGGATACTCGGCGCTGAAACCCAACCGAAAACACCTCCCAGCGTCAGGACAACCAACGTCGAGGCTAACCCTAAGGAAAGCGTCACTGCCCCTGGAAGATCAAATCCTGTTCCCCTCTCCCCAGGCGTATTTTCTTTCAATTTGAGGGTAGTTAATGCGACTACCACTATCCCAATCGGGACGTTCACGAAGAAGATTGACCTCCAACCATAATTCTGAACTAGAATGCCTCCGAACACAGGACCAACCGTTAGCCCAGTGTATACCGCCATGGTGTTGATCCCCAACGCCTTACCGCGTTCGCTTCGAAGAAACGTGTCGGTTACGATTGCGGGGCTATTTGCGGAAATAAACGCCGCCCCCAACCCCTGTAAGGCTCTGAAAAATATTAGCTGTAGATCGGTCATGGACAGCGCGCAAAATACCGATCCGACAGTGAAGATGATGAAGCCCAGCGTGTAGAACCGTTTCCTTCCATGAAGGTCGGCCAGCCTACCTGCATTAATCAAGAACACTGTCAACACCAGAAGATATGCTAATTGAATCCAGACCGCCGCTTCCAATCCCAGCTTGATTGAAGAGGCGATGGTGGGAATCGCGATTGTCACTACGCTGCCATCAAACGGAGACATGAAAGCCCCAATCGTAGTAATCAGAAGAACAATCCACCTGTAATTCGAATCAGCAACATCACTCGCTAAGGTTTAGCCACTCTCCTGCCATTGCTGGTTGCTCGTTTGTCCTGCCATATCATTAATGCGATCGGTTGAGATAGACGATAGTTTTTTCTTGCAGTGCCTACACAATTTGTTATTTCGATGCCTAGAGCATTTCCACGTCTCAGACAAAATCGGTGCCAAACACCCACGCAACACTCGCCGAGAGCGTCTGCGGATACAAGAGCCACAGCCAATTAGTGCCGAATCTTAATATCCAGCCGAAACTAGTCTCAAACAGAAAGGAAAATGCCTGAACTCATAGCTGGAATTCATCCAACACGTATGGAACTTTTAACGCTGCGTAGAAGACGTAAGATAGCTGAACGCGGCAGAGACCTGTTGCGAGAAAAACTCGATGCCTTAATGATTGAATTCTTCCAATTCGTCCGCGAAATAACAGCACTTCGTGCAAAAGCGCAGGAACGATTGGCTAAGGCTTATGACAATTTTGTCCAAGCACAGATGGCGATGGGGTATATGAAACTTGAACAAACATCAGTAGGTGTACAAGATAGATTCTCGATAGACCCCAAAAGCCGTAACATAATTGGAGTAACGGTCCCTTACATTCAGGTAGGCGTCAAACCATTAGAAGGTTTTCCATACAATATCTACGACACTTCTGTAAGACTGGACATAGCGACGATCAGCATGGCAGAAGCGATCAAATCGATTGCTGAACTGTCAAGCGCAGAAGCTGCCCTCATGAAACTTGCGGAAGCCATTGCTGCGACAAAGAGGCGGGTGAATTCTCTCGAGTATATTGTCATCCCTCGCCTGTTGAGCACTATACGCTACATTGAGATGCATCTTGAGGAAGCGGAACGCGAAGACTTCTTCCGTCTCAAGCGCATTAAGGGCAGGATGGAGAAAGCAGAAGCCTAGGTGAAACGGCGCTAGTTCTGCTGCCCCTTCAGGTTTAGAATCGCGCGAGCTAGGTCTCCGCTAGCTTCGACTAGAGCCTTCCTTGATTCGTCTAGAGACTTTCCAGTCTGCTGTGCAACTAGCTGAATATCTGCGTCTGATGGACTGATCTCCGTAGGGGTTATGGATGTCTGACTGGTCTCCGTTGCATCTCCTCCTGCTATCTGATACATCGCCTGCCCTTGTACAGTTACCATAGTGACGGTAGGAGAGTCTATGACAATATCCTTGGTTGATGTCTTTATGATAACCTGGGATACTTCTGGCAGCTCATTCATTTTCACACCCATCTTCTCCATCATTCTCGCGGTATCCCTGCTTCCGCGTCCTCCGCGGGCTGCTTTGAGCGCTTTATAGGCCATGCTTAGTTCAGCTATCAGTTGCTGTTCTCGCCGGATAAAAATATCGTTACCACTGAGGAAAGGCCGATGGATAATCTGTAGCTGAGTTCGGTACATTCATTGAAGGTTTGTTGTTAATCCTAGACGTCTTCTACTTCTTCGGCTACGGTCTTGTTTCGTGAATTCGTGCCTCTCCGAATCTTGATCGCGACGCCACGCTTGAAGTATTTCATATCGTTTCCACTCAGAACAGCGGATCCCACGCCTAACAAGTGGCGATCTTCGTCAATTGCGATCACTTCTTCTGCTGGGCGCAATCCTTCTGAAGCGTTCACAATGTGTTTTGCAAAGATGTTTCCACCTTTCGCGATATATTCGGACACATCGTTCTGTACGGTTACGAGATTTGGCGGGTTCTTCAATTTGGTAAGGAGCATACTTGCTCCTTCCAGTGTGAGAGCTAAGAGACCATCCGTAGGCCTCAACGTGGCGATAAGTCGCCTGCCGTGATAGATGTGGCGAATTCTTCGGGTCTTTTTCGAACATGCGATTCTGGTCTTAGGATTGAATAAAAGGTCACCCACGCCAGGTCCAAATTGGTAATTCGCTATGCTGATTATCTTTCGAAGTTCAATGGATGTTGCTGGTTTGGGCATTAATATCAATAACTGGCTTGTACGAGAAACTAATTTAAGCTTCGAACCTCCGCAAACCTTTGGGAAGAGAATTGAATTGTGACATTTGTGGCCGAGAGATAATTGGACAAGCATTCAGAGTATCAGTTGAAGGGGCTAAGATGCTTGTCTGCGATCATTGTCAAACTCTTGGCAAGCCATACAAGGAAGACCACCCCGTACTCAACCGCCCGCGTCCTCCAGCTTCTCCAAGATCCATGGTTCGAGGTCCTATCACTTTACCAGTCCGCCGTAAAACTGCTGAACTCCCAAGAGAACTAGATGAACTTGATCTAGCAGATGATTTTGCGGAAAGAGTGCGGAAGCACCGAACCAAACTTGGAATATCACAGGAGGAACTTGCGAGGCGAGTGAAACAGAAGTTATCGGTAATTCAAAAAATTGAGACGGGAAAGGTAACCCCTGACTCTAGGTTGTGTCATGAACTGGAACATGAGCTTAAAGTGAAACTTCTACTTCCTCACGATGAGGAAGAATCGCCGAAGGCCACTGCCCCCTCAAGTGTGACTTTGGGAGATATAATTCAAATAAAAGACAAGTCAAAACTAGATGAGTCTAATTCATCTTCATGACACGTTTCCCTCGCTCGCATGGGAGAATCTTCATCCTTCCTCCAGCGAAATTTTCACGTAAGCTATGTTTGAAGAGCCAATCTAGGAATATGCCTAACGCACTTACCTCACTAATCGGTTGATTGGTAACAGCCACATTCCAATCTACTAAATGGAAGATCTCTCTAGGCATCTTTTCAGCTCCAACGACAATTAGTTTGTTGGATTTTGAACGCCTTATCTCGGAAATTACGTTCTTCAACGGTGCTCCGTAAGCTGTGAGATGAACTATCTGCCCCCCAGATTTTTTCCATTGGGAGATTGTAGACCTCCAAGGCATTCCAGTTTCAATTATGAACTCGCCCCCGAAATCTTGTGTAACGCGCCTAACGGTCTCAACCAATTGGCCGTCATGGGTATCGGCCACATACACTCCATTAGCGCCTAACGCGCGGGCTGTAAGACAAACGTGAGTAGTCACCCGTTGATCTCTATGGATCCTATGACCCATTCTGAGAACGAATATTTGATTAGACCCACTTTTTGACAAAAAAACCGCTTAACGAGTTTTCACAATTAAGTAAATTCCGATAAGGAAGATTAGAGTACCAATCAACTCCATTACGCCCACCTTGAAGTACGTTGCCACCGGCGTCCCACCTTCCGTCACGAAGAGCGACCCAGAGATATCAATCATAGAACCAGCAAAGAATAGAATGAACCCGAGCGTGGCGACAGTCTCTTTCATCTTCAGCGGCCGGGCGAAGCTACGTGTGGATCGTATAAATAAGTTACCGTCCCCAAACCATTCCTTTCAACATTTACAAAGGATTAATGAGAAGATCAACTCTAAACAGTAAACAAGACGTGATGATTCATAATGTCAGTTTTGGATGAGGAATTAATCAAAGTCACAAACCTCTTCGGCGGAGAAGAAGCCGTAACAGTAGTCAAGAGCCTGAGGAAGCTTGGCGAAGGAACCGATGAGACTATAACGAATGACTGCGCAGTTAGATTGAATACAGTGCGCAAAGTGCTCTACAAACTGTACGACCATGGCCTCGTTTCATGCACGCGTGTACGAGATGAAAAAACAGGTTGGTTCATTTTTTACTGGAGACTACAGCCAGATCAACTAGACGCCTTCATTAGAAGTCGGAAGAAACGCACCTTAGACAAATTGAAACAAAGACTCGACTACGAAAGGAACCACACGTTCTTCATTTGCAAAACTGATGCTGAGATTCGTGTCACATTCGAGGAAGGTATGGAATCCTCGTTTAAATGTGGAAAATGTGGCAATCAACTTGAAAGCATCGAGAACGCTCAAGAGGTAGCCGTTCTGGAAAACAAGATTGAGAAAATAGAGGCCGAACTAAGTAGATAGATTCATGAAGATTGCTCTACTGCAAAGGAAAGGAAGAGTCGACGAGGAACGATTTTACACAGCTTTGCAAAACGCGCTTGACGATTTAAAGGGAGACTTGACGGCAGAGATAAAGATTCAACCATTCTCCAGATATGGGTGGACAGTTGTAGACGTTGCCGGCGACGATACCGAGATACTCATTGAATTGATCTCACAAAAGTTTGGGTTACTCCCTTCAAATCCTTCTGAAATTGAGATGCATGGTAACTATCGTGGAACTGTTAGAAGTTTTGATACCGACTTGATTGTTGATATTGGAATCGAACACCCCCAACCGGTATATGTCAGAGTAAAGCTGAGTTCACTTCGAGCACAGTTAGCAGACGGAAGAGGGTGGGTTCCAGCTCGAGAGATTGCGGAATTATACTGCCTCGTTCCAGGAACACCTATCTCAATTCGAGTAACAAGATTAGCCCCCAATGAATATGAAGGGTGGCTCTCAGACTCACAAATTTCACAATTCTCCGGCTGGCTTAGTTGCGGACTCGAGCGAGTTCAAGTGTATGACTGCCTCAAAACTCGGCTTGATTTCGCAATAAGCAGAGCGAAGCTAGAGAGAGATATCGTTTCGACAGAACAGCTCAACTTGACAACCCATACAGTCTTGTGTAAAGCTGGAACTGACGCCATAGGAATCATACCTAGCCTCGGATTCACCATAAAGCAAAGCGAACTGAAAGCATTCATCCCTAAACGGATACAAGAAAAATGTGGAGGAACACTAAATGGCGTTTGAGAAATGGCGACTGCTATGCAACAGTTACCCGTCGCCATCTCAAAATCTAGCTCTCGAAGAGGCTTTGCTCGAATGCTGCGAATTGGATAAGTTTACCCCGACATGCAGAATCTGGTTCAATAGTCCATCAGTAGTGATGGGACGTTTCCAAAACGTATCATTAGAGGTCAACACACAACTGTGTTTGAAAAAAAGAGTTCAAATCCTAAGACGCTTCACTGGAGGAGGAACATTATATCATGATGAGGGCAACTTGAATCTCACCATACTACGCAAGAGAGACCAAGCCGACCTTGAAACAGTACAAGCCCAAAACATGTCGGTAATAAAGCGAACGCTCTCCAAACTTGGGATAGCGACCGTACTCGACCCCCCCAACTCCTTACTGACCAATGGAAAGAAAATTTCAGGATCCGCTTCCGCACTAAATCGCAACTTCATTCTATGGCATGCTTCAGTCTTAGTGTCAACAGACTTAGACACTCTTCAGCAGTTATTGTCCCCAAGCCAAAATTACAATCGCACAATCCACGTGCGCAGTAGATGGCGCCCGACAACTAGCATCCAACAACTATTAAGGAGATTAATTCAACTGAGCGAAGTCAGACGAATATTCGTTGAATCAATACACGACCTATTTGACGCTGAACCAACCAAAGGCTCCCTCTCAGCATATGAAGAGACAGCCGGACGAATTCTGCATGAGTGTAAATATTCAAAGAACTCGTGGAACCTAGATGGACAAAATGTTTCACAATTTCGGACTCACACAACTATTGCCGTATGAGTTCTCTCAACGCCGTTCACTGATTGAATTTTCTTCATTACGAGCACCGAGAGCGACTCCATGTTCGGAAGCTCGAGGTAGGCGATTACGTCATAGACGCCCGTAACCGCATGGACCATCTTCACCCCACGCACCTTCGCAACTGCCTTCGATACGGACCGAGCTTTACCGAGCTGCGCTTGAACCAGAACGAATGCCTTCACAACCATACATAACACCATACCTGATAGTCAAGTGAGCAAATCTAAAACCTAAGGTAGAATAAAAAGAGGTCAAAACGGGTCAAAACAACCACCATTTGATATAGCAAATGCCCAACTTATCTCCACTTCTGCTATAGCTAGAGTCTTATGATTGGAGATGTTTCATAAGCGTGTCCGGTACACTGGGTCTATGCCTCTGACAATAGTATCCAACTCTGTCGAACAAGTCTACTTCCCATTCGGCGGTTCTGCCACATATTGATATTTGGCAAAGATGTTTCGGTTCTTTCTGCAGATTCTCGCCCAATTATGATCATAAGTTGCAGAGGGGAAGTTTTTCTAAGCTCTTTCGGTCTCAACCAGTTGGATTAAAGCCAGTGAACGTTGATGAAAGTCCTTCAAGTTAATGGTGTCACTAAGAGTTTTGGCGATGTCCGAGCTCTAAATAGTGTAAGTTTCTCAGTCGACCGCGCCGAAGTGCTTGGACTCTTAGGGCCTAATGGTTCTGGAAAGTCAACGTTGATGAAAATTATTCTCGGCATTCTAAAACCGGATGCAGGCAACATTCAGGTCTTAGCTACCGATGTAAGTACTGACCCTATTAGGGTTAAGAAGACTGTGGGTTACGTGCCTGAGAGTCCACGCCTTTACGAATTTCTCACCGGGACTGAGTACCTCGACTTCGTCGCGGATGTTCACGGTTTAGATGCTGAC
>CAYWMG010000066.1:0-2272 GCA_964459245.1 uncultured Candidatus Bathyarchaeia archaeon | reverse complement strand
TCCCTTGCGGACCGAGGGTGGTCTTGATGGTTTCAGTGATGACTTTTGCGGCGAGTATGTTGTTTCGCTGCGCATCTTTCCCAGTAGTACGTTGGGAACCTTCTCTCAGAATCATTACTTGCATTCCTTGTGCGGACATGTCCTATCATTAAAACGTGTTACCTCTGGTAACTCATATAAAGGGTCTTCCGTTGGGTTCGAACCAGTGAACCAGGCAAAATGCGCCAAATTCGATCTGGCACGATCCTGACCGTACCGGGATTCGTGCTCGGATGGCCGTAAGAAATCATCTTCATTAGCAAATGAAACATGATGAGATTCATGTGGCGGGTTTGAGCGGAAAAGATTCGAAAGTCAAGGTCAAATACTGCCTCAAGTGCAATGACCCTATGAGTGAGACAAAACCTTTCCATGCAATACCAGGGCTGCGACATGATCGTGGCGTTGATAATGCTAGTCTCGCAGTAGATGCCTTCGTGTGTATGAAATGCCGTTACTTGGAAATCTATAGTGCAGAAAGACAGGGCGCCGAGGAATGAGTCCGAAACCGATCGTATCTAGGAGCTGAGACTAATAGTATGAAATGTAACAACTGGAATGGGGGTGGAGAGCGTTGACCGAAACAGCCAATGAAACCCATAGGAAGTATTGTTCGAACTGCGGTAAGAAAGTTGAGAAACCTATCGAATTCAAGGGATACGTCTTTTGTTCAGATCAATGCCGGGAATCGTTCACGACTCCACGAGGAGAAGGCTCGCGAAGCAAAAATGATGAACGAAAATGGGGCCAGGGAGCGACAAAGGGAGACGCAAGGTGAGATAAGCAAAGCTCGATGTTGTCTCCGATGAGAATATGAGCGAAGAGGGCGTTCTTTCCAACACTAGAGAGCTTATCGCCAAGTTGCGTCCTTTGGAACATCGATTCCGAGCGGAAACACAATGACGACACAACTTGAGTGCTTAAGAATTTGCGCGGCATGCCATACGGACGCGTGGGGAGTGTCTGATCGTCCGTGCAGTGTCGCCGGTTTTTTGCTTCGTATTAGTTACTTCTGAGAATAAGCTTCCAAGAGTCTCTCTATAAGGGCTAGGTCTTCTTTGATCTTGATGCCGGACCAGCCTGAAGCTCTAAGACAAACTGTCCTAAGATGGATCGCTGAGTACACATCTAAGGGTTGACTATGCTTTCAGAGTAGCCTGAATCCTGCCTCTTGAAAAATGCAAGACCTTTCGCTAGAATGACTCCATGACATTATGACGTTCATCTGATACGTGCGCGACGACGCATCTTGACCGCTCAGTCAAAACGACAACTTGGTCGATATGAAACGGGCGTTAGTTGTCCTATATTGTCTATCTCAAATGACTAAGTAACCTAAACGACTTACTTCCGGTATTATGTTACCTTTACCAGCTGAATTCATACAGATTCGCAGTACTAAAGATTATTTCTCAGCATTGAAACAATCGGAAGCATGTCATTTGAAAAATCTCTCAGCCATTTTCATATACTCATCGCCCGCGTTCAGAGCCTTGACTTGGAGATAGTGTTTCCGAGCCGTATTCAGATCCAGCCATCCCACATTCAATTCCACAGCCGTCTCCAACGGAACCCCCGAGAGACAGAGAGCCGTAAGGTACACCTTTCGGAAGTCGTGCAGAACTAGATTGGGTAAAGCCAGATTCCGGCAGACACACTTCAGAGCCCTGAGTGCTTGACCCGTCTTGAGTTCCTGAATCAACGGTCCACCCTGTCCGATCCGATAATTGGCCACGTGCGAGAGTAACAAACGCATCACTTTCGGGGGCATGTACTTGATATGCCAAACCTCATTCCCCTTCGCCCTCACGATCCAATCGAGAAACTGGCCGTTCATTATCTGTAGGTTTGTCTTTCCCTCTCCTAACCTAGTTCCCCACAACTCCAGTTCAAGGAACTTCCCTCGACATGTCATCGCTCCAGTTCGAATGCCCGTTGTGGCTTTCAGCAGCAGAACTAGGCGTAGTTCGTCCCTCTGCCTTTCGGAAAGGTACGTGAGATTGTCAATTTCAGAGTAAATCAGAGGCAGCGTCTTCTCAAAGAAGTCTGGGGAATTCAGAATCGCGAGCGTTCGGGGCGGTCGTTTCTTCCCTCTAGTGTCTAGGTGTTTCGTCAGCCAATAAGGCTGGCCGATTCCGGACCGGATCATGAAGCGAATCGACAATATCCACTCGAATTGACTGTCTGGGTGTTTCTCTCTGATCCAAGCGACGGCTTTCACTATGTCGTTCTC
>CAYWMG010000065.1:0-1500 GCA_964459245.1 uncultured Candidatus Bathyarchaeia archaeon | reverse complement strand
CAGCAGACACCAAACGCCTGAAACAAGGCTAGCAAATTCAGGACGAGCTACCCCTCGACCGAGTGGGCCGAAGGTATGGAGCCTCTTTCATATTGGCGCTGGATCTGGCCGCTTCGACACCGCCAAGTCTGAGTTTATTTGAACGGCTATCGTCAGTCTTCTTTACTTATGCCCTGCAGCAGTTGGGCGTGGCGCTGCTCATCGCTCAGCACTTTCCGGAAACTTTGCCGTATTGAGCCTAATGCCTCGATGTGGTTCTTTGAATCTTGGACGATTTGATTGAGCGTTGCCTTCACCTTCTCGTTTTCGGTTCGGTCAATCATCTTGCTGTAGCTGTCCACTAGATCCTCCTCAACAGCTTCCCAGTACGAAATATTTTCCTCGATGACACGCTGGTACCCGGATAGGACATCCTTCTCGACCTTGATTGCTTCCTCTAAGTTTTCAATGCTCGAGATGATTCTTTCGTGAAGTGGTTCCCACGCCTTCACTGTCTTCTGTTGCAATCTCAGGGCGTATTCTTGGCCCAGCTCATTGATTGCTTGGATTATCAGGTGGTCTTCCACGTTTCGCAATTCGCATTTGATGCGGGAGACAACATCCTGTCCGCAGCACCCGACGCAGAACCCCAAATACGAGTCGATCTCTCGCGGTGTGAGTTCGTTAGGGTCAGGATGACTTTGACATTGGGAAATGAGAATCTTTGTGCTCCGAAGCGAAGTGTATATGTCGGGTTCCACGTTCACTCCCTGATTCTTAAGATCCACACTAATCTCGTCCAGTGTCTCCCATGTCTTTTCGAGTAGGTAGCATTGCTCCTTGGTTCGTTCTTTCTTCACTAGTGCTTGCGCCATTTCAACATCCACCCATTCGAATTAAGCGTCCGTCTAAGTTCATAACTTCGGACATAGCGCAGACGGTCATAGTCTACACTCGGCTCAATTCAAACCTGTGAAAATAAATGCATACGCCATAGACTTACCCTAATAGCACATATAACATATAGTGGTATTGCGGCAGACTTCTCGCCAGCAACCCTTGATCGTTAGCAGATCACGGACTCACCAATCATCCGAGAGACATTGCCGGCCTACCTAGCGCGCACAGAACCGTCTTGAACTAAGGCCTTGTCAGGTTGTGTATAATCACGCCCTGCTTGTTGTAAACCTTGACCTCGAGAGGCATCTGCCCTGGAAGAGTGTGCGTAGCACAACCGTAGCAAGGGTCGTATGCTCTGAACGCCATCTCTACCATGTTGAGGATGCCGTCTGACACATCGCCTTTCTTGATCAATCCTTCAGCTGCTTGCTTTATCGACATGCTTATCGCAGCATGGTTGTTGGTCGTCCCGACGATAAGGTTGACGTTCTTAACGAGCCCTCTCTCATCAGTCTTGTAGTGGTGCGTCAACGTTCCCCGCGGCGCTTCGACACAGCCAACTCCCTCATCGGGAACGGCGGTTGGAAGTGTGCGGACATTGGAGTCCGTGATATCCTTGTC
>CAYWMG010000064.1:0-2632 GCA_964459245.1 uncultured Candidatus Bathyarchaeia archaeon | reverse complement strand
AGGCAAAAGGACACAGAGAGGCTGTCAAGACTTGCCTAGCTACGGAGTGGTCAAAAGAATCGACGACATCAAGGCTTACGATTGTGTTCTTGCAAAGATCTTTCATGAATACGGGGAAGAGGATCTAGGGTGTCTATACTGCTACGTGGATGCGGCGAAATCGATGGAGACCCATCCTCATAGCAAGATTATTCACAAGACGTGTGCAGCGTGCGGAGATGGCTTCTGCACTTTCGAGCGAAAGCAAACGACAGCGAAAGAAAGAAGAGACTTCAAACAGAAAAGCAGCGACTGGAAGAATGTTGATCCTCGCCTCGTAGCAAATCCGAAGAAGGAAAAGCAGGAGGAATGAAAGCATGGCACCAAAGATTCATGGTTACAACGAGCAAGACCTGATGAGGATGGATCCGGATGCCCTGCGGGCGATACTTCACGAGAGGACTCATCACACAATCGAGGTCATGATCTACAGAATCCTTAACGGAAAAATGAAGAAACCAAGCAACTTCGGTCGTCAAGCCAAACTTGTTCTAGACGTATGGAAGAAACGGAAACTACCGACAAATGCGCCTGATTTGAAGTGGTGCATGAGATACGTCGCACTTGCAGACCGACTCAATTCAGGCAGAAAGATAACCATCGATGCGCAATGGCCAACGCCTTTCTCCGAAGATGAGATGAAGACCGTTAAGAAACTACTGTATACGCGAAGGTCGATCAGGCAGTTCAATAAGAAACGTGTACCTGACAAAATCATCGACGAGATCCTGTTTGCAGGGATGATGGCTCCACAAGGGTGCAACCTTTGCTCGACCAGATTCATCGTCCTCAGACATCCAGAAGAATGGAAGCTGGTTCAGAGCGACATACCTATTGAGCACGGCGTGATGATACTCGTCTGCCAGGACATGCGTGTTTACAAAGTCTTGAAATTCGACGAGTACGTTCCTCACAACATATATTTTGACGCCGCAGCCGCGGCTGACCACATGTGCTTGATGGCTCACGCTCTAGGACTTGGAGCATGCTGGCTAACTCATGGTGAACAAACACAGAAAAGAATTCGCAAGCATTTTGGGTTGCCTGAAACGTTCGTTAGTAGATGTCACATCATCGTAGGATGGCCTGACGAGGCTCCAATTAAATCTCAGCGAATTAGTCTGGCTGAAGCTATTGTAAGCAAGGAAACCCGCTAACCTGACGTGCTTTTCCTTAAAAAGAATTACAGAATGAGGAGCTCACAGTTATGACGCCATTTTCTCTAGTTGCCTCAACGCTAACAAGAATATGACGATTGCAAGCGCCGCGATCACGATGAATCCCTCCGCGATTGGAATGCTCTGAAAGTTACCAGCGAACAGGTTGCGAGCTGCATTAACTCCGTAGTAGAACGGATCGAACTTAGCTATATCCTTGAGCCAAAGAGGAGCAAGGGTAATTGGAAGAATAATTCCAGACAGCAAAGTGACTGGTAGTGCAATAGTGTTCAGCGTTGGAGCGAGAGGATCCTCGATCTTGTAAATGAGAGCAAAACCGTATGACATAGAAGCCATACTAACTCCAATCAAAGCGTACAACAATAGGGAGAGCAAGAATCCTCCTACGTTTACGTTCAGTCCAAAGGGAATTGCAACGAGTGTTATCAGAATGCATTGGAACAGGAGAATAACCGCGTCCCTCAGAACTCTGCCCAATAGAATAGCTGGCCGTTTCACGGGAGTTACCAGGAAACGCTCTATCACGCCCGTTCTGATATCATCTATGAGGGAAAATCCCACAAACGCTGAGCCGAAAAGCGCCTGCATAACTAGGAGGCCAGGTACGAAGATCTCAGCCGTGTTTCCGCTGAATCCGTACTGCAGAAGAATCACACTTAGGCTCTTCAGCAGTGGCATGAACAAGAGAAGGTAAAGCAGGGGCTGGAACATGCTTGCGAAAATAAAAACTGGATTACGAAGTGTGTGCTGCACGTTGCGAACAAACATCAATCTCGTGTCGCGTAGTATTGTCATTTTCTTCTTTCATCCTCCCTTAATGAACGACCTGTATACCTTAAGAAAACGTCATCGAGACTCGGCCTGGACAACATAATGCCCTGCACTTCTATGCTTTTTGCATCAAGCGATCTGAGAATGTCAGGCATCATCCTTTCTCCATCCTTGGCATAAAGATGGACAGAGCTATCTATCGCTTGGATTCTCTCCAGTTTTGTGTTCTGCCTTAGCGCAGCTTCTGCTTTGCGAGCGATTTCCTCCTGAGGAAACTCAAAGACGATCGTGTCCCCGCCAACTGTGCTTTTCAATTCTCCCGGAGTTCCAGTCACGATGATTACTCCGTTATCTATAATAGCTATCCTATCGCAGAGTCTGTCCGCCTCATCCATGTACTGAGTGGTCAGGAATATGGTGATTCCTTCAGCTTTCAGCTTCCTTATTTGCTCCCACAGATATGCTCTGCTCTGTGGGTCTAGACCCGATGTCGGCTCATCAAGGAGAAGTAGTTGTGGGTGGTGAATCATGCCGAGCGCAACGTCTAAGCGGCGTTTCTGGCCACCAGAGTAGGACGAGGCCGGTCTCCCAACAAACGAGTCCATCTGAAAACGCTCTACGAACTCGGCAGCATACTTCTTTGC
>CAYWMG010000063.1:0-5148 GCA_964459245.1 uncultured Candidatus Bathyarchaeia archaeon | reverse complement strand
GCGGTCTATTCTATGTTCGGAATTAACGGTTTGATCTTTCCGCTGCTGGCTAGAGGTTTTGGATTAATTGGAACAATGATTGGAATGTTCTTTGTATACTCACGAAAGAAGGAGGACCCTTTCTCATCCCTCACACGCGGTCTCATAGTTACAGGAGCATTTTGTGCGATCGGCTTCTACGTCCTCACTGTGGTTTTGCTGAACAGTCAGATGAACTTCTTTTACGCTGCTTTGGTTGGGATTGTGACGGCAATCTTCGTTGCTTGGATCACCGACTATTACACGTCATATCGAAGGAGACCTACACTTGAAATCGCCAACGCTTCTGAAGGCGGTCCCGCCCCTAGCATAGCCACTGGACTCGCAGTGGGAATGGAATCGTCGGGGTTATTCATCATCGTAATCGGGATAGCAATAATGCTAGCCTTTGGACTCGGGAACGGTTTTCAGTCGCTGGGCCCAACTCTGGATATTACAAAGCCTTCCTTTCAGACGGGGATTTACGGAACAGCAATAGCAACCATGGGCATGCTCTCCGTTACTCCAATGATCCTTGCTATGGATGGTTTCGGTCCAATAACCGATAACGCTGGTGGCATTCTTGAAATGTCAGGCGTGGGAGCAAAGGCGCGAGCGATATCTGATAAACTGGATTCGGTTGGAAACACCACGAAGGCTCTTACAAAAGGGTACGGAGTAGCTTCTGCAGCCCTCTCCGCATTCTTGCTCTTCAGCGCATTCTTAGAAGTGGCTGGATTGAACACTGTCAACCTTGCTAGGCCAGAGGTCTTCATTGGGGCGATGGTTGGAGCGATGCTAATCTTTCTCTTCAGCTCGCTAGCAATCAGAGCGGTTGGAAGAACTGCAGCTATAATGATCATGGAGATTAGACGACAATTCAAGGCTATGCCAGGAATAATGAAGGGAAAAGTACTGCCTGACTATTCACGGTGCATTGACATAAGCACTAAAGCAGCTCTCAAGAATATGGTGTGGCCAAGTTTGTTAGTGGTAATTGGGCCGATAGTTGTAGGTTTAATCCTAGGGGCAGAAGCAGTTGGTGGATTACTAATGATCGGGACAGTCGTGGGAGTCTTAATGGCATTATTCATGAACAACGTAGGAGCGGCGCTCGACAACGCTAAGAAGTACATTGAGACGGGAAGTCTCGGAGGCAAAGGTTCTGCTGCACACGCTGCCACAGTTATTGGAGACACTCTAGGTGACCCTCTCAAAGATACCGCTGGCCCGTCACTCCACGTTGTAGTTAAGTTGCTGAACACTATCACTCTAGCGATGGCTCCGCTCTTCGTCCTAGCGTTGCTGCATTAAATCTGAAGTTAATTTCAACATCTAGTAGGCGAAGTCAACCTCTTTTAGTATGCATGATCTAGCTACTTCGGAAGAAAAGTGATCTCGGCATCTAACCGTGCTCAGAAAGTTGAGTATGCTATTCGAGATATTATGGTAAAGGCTGAGGAAGTTCGTCGATCAGGGAAGAAGATACTTGCACTCAACATTGGTGATCCTGTCAAGTATGGGTTTGATACTCCCAATCACATCAAACTCGCACTCACTCGTGCGTTAGAAAGTGGGTCGAACTATTATTCGGCTTCTGAAGGAATTCGAGAATTACGAGAGGCAGTTGCGGAGAAGGAGAATGAAATCAACGGTGCTCACATAGATCTGGACAATGTCGTTGTGACGTCGGGGATCTCAGAAGCAATTTACTTTCTAATGGCCTCACTCGTCAATCCTGGAGACGAGGTTCTCATTCCTGGCCCTTGCTATCCACCATACCTCACCTATGCAAAATTTTTCGAAGGAAAACCCGTTACCTATCGGACTATCCAAGAGAGGGGGTGGTCTCCAGATCTTACTGATCTTGAGAGCAAGATCAGCAGTCGGACAAGACTAATCGTGATTGTGAATCCTAACAATCCATGCGGTTCAGTATACTCTAAACTAGAAATCTCGAAGATCATTGAGTTAGCTGCCACTCATAATATCCCCGTCGCTGCAGACGAGATCTACGATCGCATTACTTATGATGGTAAATTCACGAGCGTCGCTTCCGTTGCAAAAGATGTTCCCATCATCGGGCTGAACGGCTTCTCGAAAACGTACCTAATGACGGGGTGGCGGCTTGGATACTTATTCACCCAAGATCCGAAAGGTGAACTGACGGAGATATGGGATGGGATTCAAAGACTTTCTCGCGTCAGACTTTGCGCTGCGACTCCTATCCAGATCGCTGGAGTGGAAGCCCTTCGAGGATCGCAAGATCATATCCCCGGAATGGTGGCAGAGTTAAAGAAGAGACGAGATTACGCGTGCAATCGTATGAACGAAATTCCAGGACTTCAAGCCTCGAAACCTTCTGGTGCTTTCTACCTCTTCCCAAAAATTGAGTTGAATTCAACATGGAAGGATGATGTCGAATTTACCACGAGACTCTTGCAGGAAACGGGAGTATTGGTAGTGAATGGCTCAGGATTCGACCCACACTACGGCAAAGACCACTTCAGAGCAGTATTCCTGCCCCCAGAAGATATGCTACGAGAAGCATTAGACGCTATCGAGGAATATATGAAACAGAATTCACCAAGAGATCCAAAGCTTAATTTAATCGTCAAGTAATCGTGTGGTTGGTTCTAAACATGTCCGATGAATCAGAACAGCATGCTGGATTAGTTTACGAGTGCATAAGTTGCGGGAAGCAATTGACTGCCGATCAGCTAGCAATGACGCCTGAAATCAAGTGCCCGTTCTGTGGGTATAGGGTTCTGCGTAAATCTAGGCCACCTATCGTTAAGCGAATCAAAGCTCGCTAGTCTAGTCCAATCACTGGAGGTTGTCCCAGAAGTTTTCTGTATCTGGACTATTGTTTTTTCAGTTTACCCTACGCGAGTTGGTGGTTCAGCGGAGTTGGCTGCGGTTACTTGGGGCTCTTTTCAGAGATTTCTTTTGCGATCTGTTCCTTCGTCTTACCCTCAGTAGTTATGCCTAGACTTTTTGCTGCTACAATTAATGGATCAGGAGTGGTGTCGGTGGGTGAGCTAGGTGTAGTCGGGTTAGAGATCTCCTTTGCAGCTTTGTCGAATTCTTTCTTGGCAAGCCCTATGGATCTTGCTAACTCAGGAAGTTTTTGTGGTCCCCAGAGGAAGACAATCAAAACAACTGCAATAACTATCAGCCATTCGTATCCGACCAGGGCCATTGATTTTCACAATATTAGCATGCGTTCGGCGTCATATAAGCAATAGCCTTTTTGACAATTTTTGTGCTTCAGGCGAATTCACGAACGCCTGCATATGCAAAAATCCTAACGAGCCTTCACTCGCCGGTACGAAGCCTTATCAGAAACTGAAGTGTACTAATGTATTGTGATACAAGATACGTAAACCAAGAGGCACGGAAGTGACCCTTGATCTTCTGCGTCCTCCCAACTATCGCCAAGAACCTAGGCTAAGCCTATTTGCACCTGGTTCCCGCCCGACGGCACCCGGTCAGTTGCCCATTCCGTGACTTAACAGTTTGAAACCGTAGTGATATGCGGCTACACCAGTAACTGGTAGTTCAAGCCATACAGTGACGATTCTGGTCAAAAGTGCCGCTGATAAGGCAATTGAGAGTGGAATAGCAAACAAGGCCATCGTCGATGTTACAGCCGCCTCATAAACTCCTACCATTCCTGGGATCGCGATGGGGGTCATCTGAATCATTTTGCCGATAGCCATCGTTATCATAGCAACCCAAAGTGAAGTGTGCGCACCCATGGAAAGCAACACCATCCAAAGTATCATCACCGAACATCCCCAATCTCCAATACTCGCCGCAAACGAAAGAATAATCCGAAGTTTGTCTGACAACATTTTTCTAAATCCAAGCCGATACTTGTCTAGAAATTTGCCAACTTTTCCATCCACCACTGCCTTCTTCTGAACCAAGCGTATAATCGGTAAGGCAAATCTCAAGATGTGATCTAGCAAAGGCTGAATTCTCGTCGGGTCTAACGATAGATAGAGCAGAACAATCAATCCAACCACTGAAGCTGCCGGGATGAGAGAGAGTTCTTCCAGAATAACGGGATTCATCCCACCTATGACCGTCAGAGCGGTCACGGAGAATGCTGTGCTAGCGAGAAACCCGATTATGTATAACATTCGGTGTAAAATGACAGTCGCAGTGGATTCTCCCATTTTCATTCCTGTTTCTTTCGAGCAGAGAATGCAGCGTGCACCCTCCATGAAGATGCCGGTGGGCATAGTGTAGACCGCGAAGATGCTGGCCAGAGCAATTCCTTGGCAGGTCAGAAATGACATCCTATATCCAATCGCACGAATCAACAGGTACCACGCTAACGTGTAAAATGTGAGGCTGAGAAGCTGTAATCCTACCATTGCGAGTATGACAAACGGATTCACGCTCAGGAGTATGCTTTCGATAGATCCAAAACCGACATAATAGATGAAACCGATTAGGACCGCAATACCGAAAATGAAGCTTAGAATTCGACTGACTGTACCTCGCTTGATCTCTTACACCAACCAATATAGAATTGATTGAAACTCGGTCCTTGCTTAATTTGTATTTGCCCTTTTAACGGTGCCATCAATATAGTGTCTGTATCGTCCTGGAGAAATCCCTTTTGTCTCGTCTCTCTACTGACTAGCATTTGTGGCTACTGCTGGCTATTGCTGTTTCATATTGACGCCGCTGAGAGGAGCGAAATATTAGTTGAGGATTACATCTCCCTTCGACAGTATCCGCGCCACCTCTGGTCGTAGGATTTCGCCTGGCAGCTCTTTTCTTTCCTTAAGCAGTTCTCTCATCCGCGTTTGACTTATTGAGAGTCGGTCTTCAGGAGTATGCGGACAAGTTTTTTCTGTGGCCATCCATCCACATTGTTTGCAGTAAAATGTCTCCATGTATCGGAGAGGAATCATTCCAATGTTGAACTGATCGAAGATTCGATGGCATGCGTATGGATCGTAGTATTTGCCAACTCCAGCTTGGTCGCGTCCTACAATATAATGGGTGGCACCGTAGTTCTTCCTCACCGTAGCCAAGAACAATGCTGCCTTTGGGCCGCCATACCTCATGGTAATGGATAATGAAGATAAGAGCACTTTGTCGGGTGGATAG
>CAYWMG010000062.1:0-2337 GCA_964459245.1 uncultured Candidatus Bathyarchaeia archaeon | reverse complement strand
TTGAGCCGTGGGATAGCCTTGTTGAGACGCTGCTCCCGTACTAGATGGAGAACTTGGTAACGAATTACCGCAGTTTACGCAGAACGTGGCGCCCTCGTCGTTCTTGTTCCCACATTTAGGGCAATACATACAATCACTTACCTGAACATTTTCTCGGTAAATACTTAATGCTTTGTGTCTGGTAGACTTCAACTTTCTCTAGGCATTATTCCGATCAGTTCGCCACGAGGTGCATGCCTCCACAATCCCCCCATCTCACTTAGTTCTCAAACAAACTCCTTGACCATCTCGATCTTGCTGATTCCCGATCTAGGCTTGATGCTGAGTCCTGCGCTTGCCAGCAGAATCGCTGAGAGCACTTACGGCTGCTGGTTATCTATCTCTTGATTGCCAGTTCTTTTTCCACATCTTCAAGGCTTCTGAGTTGCAAGCTATCGATGCTCTTGTTACCCGTAAACACTTCATCCGCTGCCAGTCTCTTCTGTATCTCTGCGACACAGGGTAGGGGAATTTCTGGTAGTCGATTAGGGGGATTACGAGGATCGATTCCAGAATCGATCAGGAACTGTCTGTAGAATTCTTTGTCGAGACACCATGCCTCTTGTCTCTTTCCAATCTGATAATGTTGTTTGACCCACATCCTAGCCGAATCATGGGTTGGAGCTTCGTCTATCTGAATCAAACCTTTATTGTGTCTTCCATACTCAAGCTTGAAATCTGGAATGATAATTCCTTTCTCGTTGGCTATACGGGCGTAGGAGTCGTATAGCTTGAACGAAGCTTCTTCCAGTGTTTTCCACTCCTCTTGGGTTAGTAGTCCTGCATCGATTGCTTGCCTTTTTGTTAGAGGCATGTCATGCCCTACATCAGCCTTCGTAGTGGGTGTCAACATTACCTCGGGTAATTTTTCGGCAAGGCTCAATCCATTTGGGAGCTTATACCCATAGAGCTCTCTATTGCCCTTAGCATAGTCCCGTTGCATTGAACCGTACAAGTACCCTCGCATAACCCATTCCACGTCTATCCTCTCTGCTTTCTTGACCAGCATCTTTGAAGAGTTTAGAACCTCGAGAAAGTGGTTGGGAAATACGTTTCCAGTCTTTTTGAACCACCAGGCTGAAAGTGAATTCAACGACCTTCCCTTGCCATCTATCTCCGTCACCGAATTCACATCGAAGGCAGAAATTCGATCACTAGAGACTATCAGAATATTTTCTCCAAGCTGGTAAAGGTCTCTAACTTTTCCTTTCTTAATGGGTGACAGATTATCCAATTTCATTATCTCACTCTATCCACGATTAGTATCTTACCGCTAGAGTTGTGCTCATTCACTTTCTTGAGAAACAAATAGTTTGCGAAAACGAGCTCTGTAAAGTTGTCGGTTAGTCATTATTTTCATGTGCCTATTGAATAGTCGGTTAACCAGGTTTACCCGACGTTTTCCGTAACCTGTTAAATGTGAACGTTCAGTTTCTTGTCGCGAGTAGCACAATTATAGAGCGCATACTTGAGGCATGCTCTTTTGATTGTGTTTCGTGATGTCAAGTATTCCTGTTAACGAAGGGTTACTTAGGTCTCTTTGGATAAAGTGTCTGTTCCAGGTGTGTAACCAATTTCAGCATGGGGCCAATGTGTTCATCTAGGAATACAAGATCGGGTTCTTCTAATTTTCCGTATCCTTGGATTTTCTCTGGCTTGCAGTCATGAAGAGTAAACCAGACTTCACCGAGGCATGAGTAGATACGGCGTTTTATCGATTCAGTCCTAACGGGTAAATCGTACGTTTCTCTCAACAATTCGATCTCTTTTAACATCTTCTGTATCGCAATGCATGTCTCTGCATCAATTCGTGAATCCACTCTCTCCTCAAGAGAGTAGGTTATGCCACGCATCGGATGTTGATCGAGCAACTGTGTGACCATTCGAAGATTCTTTTCAACAACATAGAGACCACTGTTTAAGGCATTTCGAAGGTTCTCATCCATCATGAGCTTACCCGCCTACGCCTAGGTGTAGAATATCTAATTTCATTTTGGCCGCTCGCTTTAATTTCAGTAGAAGCTATCGGCTCACAACTACATTGCGAGCGGTTAATGGCGAGCCTCACCGCCAGTGAAGGTAATGCAGGCAAGAGTCTTTTCTTAAACCTTTTTGAAATATAGATGGACAGCCTTCTCAAAATACTGGCATAGCTAGGTTTACCCGAACATTTTCGTAAGCTGTTAAGTGTGATTGTTTAGTTTTGTGCCGATTGAATAACACGCTCACATTTCACATGTGGTTCGGGATCTAAACTAGGAAGAGAATTGAGACTCCAATCACTGCGATTAATGCGCC
>CAYWMG010000061.1:0-2513 GCA_964459245.1 uncultured Candidatus Bathyarchaeia archaeon | reverse complement strand
CGGATCGAAAGCTTATGCAGATTGGATTGAATGGGATGAAACCCATCACAGAATCATTCGCTTGAAATATTGTTGCGTCACGTGCGGTAAGCCTGGATTAAAGAGACCCTCACGAGAGGACGTGGTGCTAGCGGATGAGATAGAGCGAAATTTCATGAAGAGAGTTGTTGAGCAAAGGCTATGGTTTCCGAAGACCCAGATTCCGCCTGGAGACAAGACGAACTCACTCATAAGAAAGGGAGTGACACATTTTCATCAACTGTTTACTAGACGAAATCTGCTAGCACTGGCGTTCCTCTTCAAAGAGATCGAAAGAGGCGATTCTCCTGAAACTGAGTTTCTGAAGTTCGCATTCAGCAGCTCCCTGAAATGGGTCAGTCGACAATCGCACCTTCGCGGTCGAATTGTTGAAGGATGGGCGCTGCATGCGTATTGGACCTATCCGAGAACTCTGGAGATCAACGTCTGGAATACCTTTGAAAGAAGGACTCGAGCGATCATTAGAGGAAAGCAATATTCCAATCTGGAGCTGGGTGAGTTCTATAAACCCGCTACAAACTTTGAGGATTTAAGGGCTGATTCTAACTGTCTCCTTCTCAACGCTAATTCAACTAAACTTCCAATTCCTGACAATTCCGTTGACGCTATCGTTACCGATCCCCCGTATGGTGGGAATGTGAATTATGGTGAGCTCTCAGATTTTTGGTGGGTTTGGCTCCAGGACGAGACGGTGGAAAAGCTGGGTGAAGCGATCATTAACAAGTCTCAAAATAAGTCACTGGAAGCATACGAGAATATACTTACGTCTGTCTTCAAAGAATGTTTCCGCGTCCTAAAACCAGGAAGAAAGCTAGTCTCTACATTCAACAGCAAAGACGCTCGCGTCGTCACGAGTTTCATAATTGCATTAGCAGCAGCCGGGTTCAGGATCAATAATGAAGCAGTTTCGTACCAGAGTCCGATCAAGGCATATTCCACGACTATTCACGCTATGCAAATTGGCGCATTTGCCGGGGATTTCATCTTCACGTTTACAAAACCAAATCAGCCTGCTCCAACGCTTACCAACGTGAACGGGAATGGTTTGCTAAATTTCAAGAAGAAACTAACTCAATTAATCTCAAAGAATCTTTCTGCTGAGGTTACAGAAGCGCAATTAAGAGAGAGGGCGTACAAGCTAATGATTCCATTCATCGCAGGTGGGGGCGACTCGTCGACCGCTCCCGAAATTTGTATGGAAGCTGCTGACTTCTTCGAAGAACAAATCCGCGAACACTTAAGTCATTTCAAGAATCAAAGGAGATTGATAATCAAATCCAGAAAGAGAAACTTCAGAACCAGTCGCCCTCACTCTAATTATTGAACTTCCGCTTTCACTCTAATGCTCTCTTCCACGTTTTGCGGCGTAACAGCGAGCAATATGAATGGTTGCGAAGGCTAATAGAAGACGTATGCTGAGGTTACGTGAACATTAATTGCGGAAGCCGTTGACTCTTGTTAGGATTGCTGTACTAATTCTAATGTTAGGCGTTCCTCTGGTTTTTGCTGCATCCCCTCCGACTACTAATAATCTGGACTCGATCGTTATGTTGGGACGAGCAAGTGGTTGGGCGACCGGTGCTGCGGGAACAGTTTTGTACTTTGATGGTTCCTCATGGAGTCCGATCCCGTCGGGAACCAACCTTGATTTAATGGGCTTGTCTTTCGGGCCACCGAGTGCAGTCTCGTCAACATCGGGTTTCGCGGTGGGTGGATTGGGAGGATTGGCTGCTGCAATTCATTGGGATGGCACAGCTTGGACATCGATTACGCAGGGACTTTCTTCACCTACGGCTCAGAAACTTAGTTCAGTTTTTGAAGTTAGCTCGACTGATGCTTGGGCGGTGGATTCAGCTTCAGGAGCCATCTTGCACTGGACAGGGATGCCCAGGCTGGGGGGTGGATGGAATTTAGTTTCGACTGCAACGGGAGGATTAAACTCAATCTTCATGTCGAGTCCTACGGAGGGTTGGGCGGTTGGCACAGGAGGAATCATTTACCATCTCACGAGTGGAAGTTGGACGCTTTACTCGAAAGTGGGGACGACTCTTAATTCCGTCTTTATGTTGAATCAGAATGAGGGTTGGGCAGTAGGAAATTCTGGTGTAATCTACCATTACGCATCCGGTAGTTGGAGCGGCCCTATCTCTCCTGCATCTTCAAACAATGACTTGAGGTCTGTCTTCATGTTGACTTCTTCTGAAGGATGGATAGTTGGCTCCGGAGGGGCGGTGCTGCACTTTTTGAACGGAGCGTGGAGTCTACAACCAGCGAACCTCTTAGTCACGTCTCAGAATTTGAATTCGGTTTCATTCGCTGAAGGAGTTGGATGGGCAGTGGGAGACACGGGGACGATAATATCGTTAACGAGCCAACCCCCATTTTCCGGTATTCCACGGACAAATTTGCAATCGGTCTACCTGTTGACTGTGAACAATGGTTGGGTTGTGGGATGTTCTACTGGTGGTTGTGGG
>CAYWMG010000060.1:0-10638 GCA_964459245.1 uncultured Candidatus Bathyarchaeia archaeon | reverse complement strand
ATTCAGCCACCAAGTTCTTGAAAGCATCAAGCGGTGGTACGTTTGGATGCCATGCGTCGCCGTATTTTATAGCACGCCTCATGGCTGCTTTACTGTTTCCAGCTATCCAAACCGTAAGCTTCCTCTGCACCGGTTGAGGTTCAAAGACGGCTTGGTCACAAGTTATTCGGCTTCGTTTTCCATCGAATCTAACTAGTCCGCTGATCCATAATGTCCTCAAGAGTTGAAGGTATTCGTCCAGTCTTACTCCCCGATCATGAAAGTTAGACCCTAAATACTCAAACTCTTTCTCGTTCCAGCCAGCGCTAGTAGCGAGCATAAGTCTGCCTCCACTAAGAATATCGACGGTAGCAAGTTGTTTTACTGCAACGATTGGGTTGCGCATAGCGAGGATTAGTGATGAGACACCTAGCTTTACTTTGCCAGTTATGCCAGCCAGGTAGGCCAACGAGGCTAGGCTTTCTAGAATTGACTCGTAGGGGGTCTCGCTCTCTGTTGGCATTAGTACGTGATCAGTAGTCCATACAGAATCGTAGCCTAACTCTTCGCTCTTGATCGCTACAGTGCGTAAGGCTTCTTCAGAACCTGTTTCTCCATAATTAGGTAGACAGACTCCAAACTTCAAAAAAAGTCACCTATCAGAGTCAGATCTCGTACCGGTTGCAATGATTGCAGTACCATCTTTGGAAGTCATCTTCATAGCTTAGATTCCGATGACAAGTTGAGCATTTTGGAATACCCGACTGTTTCGTAGTAATGCCCCATGGCACAAAGATGGTTGAGCAGAAAACCATTACGGTATGGACAGGCTGGGCGAGTGCGCTGCCGAATTGGTGAAACGGTAACGAAGTTCAGTGAATAGAAATGCAGACTGCGACGAGGTGAAGCGTTTCCTAGGATTTGACGTGCCAAATTCAGTGGTACTAACGACGTTTATGGGAACAATAATGGTATTACGAAATAAGCCTTATACGTAATACATTCATAACCCGCCTTGAGGACAAAATGACCGGCAACACTGTCCACGTAATAGGAACGGGAACAATTGGAGAACCTCTCATCGGAATCTTAGCTGACATGCAACAGACTCTTGGAATAGACGAGCTCACATTTGCAAAACGCCAAGCGCTACTCACCGACCGCTCCAAAGTCATCAGTTTAATGAAGCGAGGAGCCAATTTCGCAGCTGAACGCGGCAAATGGTCTGATTTCAAGAAGCTCGGAATGGATCCAACTTACGATTACGAAGAGGCAATAGGGCGCGCTTCCGTGGTGATCGACTGTACACCCAGCGGAGTTGGAGTTTCAAACAAGAAGGAGTTCTATCAGAAATACACGAAAGACGTTACAGGGTTCCTTGCTCAAGGATCTGAATTTGGCTTCGGCAAACCATACGCCTATGGAGTCAATGACAGAGCACTCACCAAAGATGATCAATTCATACAGGTAGTTAGCTGCAACACTCACAATATTGTGGTCATGGTTAAGACGTTAGGATTCGAGAATGAAAAGCCTATAGTTAATGATGGAAAGTTTCTCTGCATCAGAAGATCCAATGATATTAGCGACGGGGATGGAATGTCTCCCGCTCCGAAAGTCAGCAAACATGAGGGCCCGTTTGGGACACATCATGCGAGAGACGCATTTCATCTCCTGAAGACGCTAGGAGCAGAACCAAATCTCTTCTCCAGCGCAGTTAAGATCAATTCACAATATATGCACTGTATCTGGTTCGATCTAAAACTGGACAAACCGACTTCAATCGAGGCGGTAAAGAGCAGCATAGCCAAGAACCCAAGGATCGCAACCACTTACAAGGATATGGCAAGCTTAGTATTCTCATTCGGACGAGATCATGGAAGATTCGGCCGCATCCTGAATCAGGCCGTCGTCGTTCTACCATCACTCTATGTGAGGAATGAAAATGAAGTGATAGGCTTCTGCTTCACTCCACAGGACGGCAATAGTCTGCTCACGAGCGTCGCTGCGACTGTTCGATTTCTACACCCCGAGTCACATGATGAGACTATGCGCAAAATGGATTCAATGCTATTCAAAGAGATCTGACACGAGACATAAATTTGAAGGGTGAAGTGATGCTAACAGTAGAGGATTTCTTAGAACCTCTACGGTCTTGTAAGGAATGTGGGACTAAACTGGCAGCTAACGATATGGCATGCAAGGCTTGCGGTGATAAGGTAGCGTGTGCCTGTCTTAGAAGTGACGTCTACTAATCCTCTTGATCTCTCATTCATCTTCCGCTAAGCATAAGCCCTTATCGTGATCCATCATAGTCCTACTTGGTGAAGCCACTTGAACACCGATCAAACATACCATCAGAGGATTGAAAAACTTCGGAGGGCGATGAACGCTGAAAATCTTCGTGGTATAATACTCGTTCCAGGTCCAAACCTTAGGTACTATACTGGGGTTAACTCGATGCTCCTGGAGAGACCGTATTTACTCTTCATTCCAAAAGATACTCCCCCGTGCCTGGTAGCGCCAACTCTTGAATCTGGACCATTTCAGGAGAGCCCAATCCAGGTCCAGATTCATAGTTGGACTGATAGTGAGGGATCAGCCCACGCCTTCGAGGCTGCTATCAGCCAACTCGGATTGGCTGGCGTTTGGGGCGTGGATGGAAGGACTCCCTTCAGTTTCCTCGATCAACTCATGAAATTTACAAAACCTCAACTCCAAAATGCGGAGGCCTCCCTGCAGAGGATTAGAGAGATCAAAGATGAGCAAGAAGTCAAATGGTTGAAACGCGCCGCGTCAATCCTGTCCAAATCTTTCATGACGATTCCATCAATGCTAAAACCTTCAATGAAGGAGACGGAGTTGGCTGGAAAAATCGCTCAAACAATTCAAGCCAATGGAGCTGACACGGTTGGCACGATCCATGTCCAAGCAGGCAGATCCTCAGCAAACCCCCACTATATTGCTTCGCCCAAAAAAATAAGGCGACGCGAGTCAATCGTGATCGAAACGACATGCACCATTGCAGGATATTATGCAGACATCACCCGAACATTCATGATAGGCAACGACCATCAGTTCGAGGATACGTACAGCAAGGTCTTAGAAGCTCAGATTGCAGCGATCAAGCAATCCACAGCGGGCGCTGAGACGGGAGCTGTAGATCATGCAGCTAGAGAATCCCTCCGTCGACATGGATTGGATAAGTACTTCATCCACAGAACCGGCCACGGGTTAGGCCTTGAAGTTCACGAAGCACCTTACATAATTGAAGATGGCAAGGAGGTTCTACAGACGAACATGGCTTTCACTATCGAGCCAGGTGTTTATTTTCCATCCAAGATGGGAATTAGAATTGAAGACAACGTTATTGCCGCCAGCCAGGCTTGTCCAGTTCTCACTCGAACTTTGCCTAAGGAATATGGATGGTGGAAGTGACTCAAACAATCATTCGGGAACAACTCAAACAGGAGGGACTACTGCAACTCAATCCATGTTCATCTCTCTCCAAGGTTGATTCTGCCAAGTTCACCAACTCTTTCATGGAATAGTATTCAACACTCGCATTACCGATCTTACCCTGGTGAATTTGGATGGATCCAAAACTTTGAGAGAGGTTGGTGAACCCTTTGCTGCATCCTAATGATTTTATATCCATCCATGAAGGACCCTTCGCAGAGAAGGTCAAAGCACGCTCCTCGACGAACTTTTCCGGTAGGAATTTTTCCACCGCTAAATGAATGGCGGTTACCGCGTTGAGTCCGACACCAATAGTCAACACTCGAGGATCATGCTTCAGAAAGTTTCTAACTGCCAGTAATGGATCGCCAGGTATGATCTCGCGAACTAACTCATCCCCATGGTTTCCCACACCAACATATGAGTAAGCGGGATGCATACTTCGCCGCGAATTGGGCCAACTGCATAACCTATGCGCTATTGCTCCAAGCTCCTTGTCAGGTTGCAGTTCAGGAATAAACGGAACATGCCGACTCTCTCTGCCCGCGCACCAACATCCCGATTTAGCATAGTCAAGGTGAGTTGTAGCGTGACGCGTGATTGAGGTGAATGTGGACATCAGTAATGTGCCCTTCCTGCCGATCAAGCCGAGTAGTCGATGAAGAACCATCGCCGCACCACCATCCACTGTGCCCATGCTTTCCAGCGAGGCGTGGAGCATCACGTTCTCGCCCTCCACCACGCCTAAGCTTTTGAAGCCACGTGTAAGATCGTCCGGCCAAACTGTCACAAGATCGCCCATAAGATATGCCTACGATGACAGGATCATGAGTTCTATAAATGCACGTTGTCGTACATTAAACGAGAATTAAGAATCCTAGACAGATCAGGATGAGGCCGGGTAAAGTTTTCTGAATTCTCAATATCCCGGGCCTTCCGTACAGGAGGGAACTAGCTTTTCCCGCAAGAATCGCAACGATCACATTCCAAGTTGTTCCTGAACAGTCAAAGACTAGGCCTAGGAATAGAATTTGTAATGCGAAGGACCCGGTTGAATAATCAACGAACTGCGGCAAGAAAGCTAGAAAGAATAACGCCACTTTCGGATTCAACACGTTAGTTATGACGCCTTGACGAAAGATGTTCATGAGACTAGTTGGTTGCTTCCCTCGCCCGATAGGTCTCTCTGAGGTTTGGGGATTGCTGCGAATTATTCTGACTCCTAGGAACATGAGATAAACGGCGCCTATTATGCGGATAGTCTGATAGGCTAGCGGAAAAGAGATGAGAAGTGCAGACAGGCCTATTGCTGTAACAGACATATGCACCAGTGTACCGGCACCTATACCGAAGGCTGATACGATTCCAGCTCGTCGACCGCCCTCGAGAGTTCTTGAGATCACGTACAGCATGTCTGGTCCTGGCGAAAGGTTGAGGGCGACTGTTGCAACTAGAAAGACTAGGAAGGGTGCTGCATTTGGCAATGAGAATCGCAGCCTAACTCTCCAGGGTACACGGAGCTTATTCTCTATTACCTTGGTTCAATTTTGTGCGCCTATTTGTCACGACCGTGTTCAATTTTACTAGGCATTTAGTGAGTTTATGCTCACAGTCGTTTCGAATCTTTAATGGCTCGTCGGGGCGGATGGATCGTGTGACGCGGACCGTTGGATAATGGAACCTTGGCCACACTGATTACAACCCAGATTGGGTTAGGTGGAACATTGGGGTTCCTCCTAGGGTATGGTCTGAAGAAGGTGGCGACCATCTTTCTCAAGATCATGGCATTGGTCTCAGCTCTATTCATGCTTGGGCTTACATGGCTGGCTTCTATAGGGGTGATTACGGTAAACTTCAACGTATTTACCACTACGGTCGGCAATTCCTTTTCAGGAGCAATAGCCGCTCTAGGAAGTTCCTTCGCCTCAGTTTCCCAAGCGTTCCCCATTGGCGGCAGTTTCGGAGTAGGTTTCTACATAGGCGCCAAGAAAGGCTAGCTTCAATACAGATACTCAGCGCCTACACAAGCGGTTTCAGGGATGAAGAAGCTCGTTATAGGGTCATTGCTAGTTCTTCTCGCGCTAGCAACCGCTATCCACTATTCAACAACCCAACACAAAACTACCCACATCATAATATCAGGAACCATCCTCACAGTTGAACTTGCCGAGACACCCTCAGCCCAAGAAAAGGGATTATCAGATAGGCCATCTCTACCCGAGGATCAGGGAATGCTCTTCGTCTTCGACCGGCAAGACTACTGGGGGTTTTGGATGGTTGACATGAGATTCCCCTTGGACATAATCTGGTTTGATATTAACCGTCAGGTAGTGTTCCTCGAACCAAATCTCTCTCCTTGCACACCGCAGAATTGTCCGGTATTCACACCGAACGCCAAGGCATTGTATGTTCTTGAAGTGAACGCAGGCTTCGTAGAAGTTCATCAAGTAACGTATGGAACGTCCTTTGCCTTCTTAGGTCTCTAGTTACGTTGGACAGTGACTTCACTGAAGGATACGCGCCATTTAGTAATTAATTGCTAGCCTCGTAGAACCCTAAGTGAAGCAAAGTTTGACATAGATTGGGGTTGCACATTTTTCTCGCGTATCTCTAACCAAACGAGTCAGCCAATTACGTGTTAATGGCCTCAATCAGGGTGTCTAATGTCGAAGACTACGACTGACACTCTCTTCTTGCATCTTTGACAGAAGATGAAATTCTGTAATTCTTGTCCTACGTTGATGATTACAGAAGTGTCGAAGGCATCATACTTGCTATCAAATTTTGCCTTGCACTCCAAACAGCGTAGCTTAACATGGATCTTCTTCTCGCTCATACTCAATATCGCAACTTGAACTGCAGTCTTCCAAGAGTAATTGAAACCTTTCGGTCAATATCGATCTTTAGTATCATGATCCTATGGCCTCCATGTATGGACATGAATTGAGAGAGGAGGCGCTTCGTGACTTCGTTATGGATGCGAGGAGTACTAGGAGAGTCGGGTCCAATTTGACTTCTTGTCGTTATCAGACTTGATAATCCTCGGGCGTTTACCCAAGTAGTACCCTACAAGTAGGGCTGCCAGAATGTCAACGTAGGATGGATTAAAGAAGTTTCCAGTAATCAGACGCCACAGCAAGTCCAAGAGTATGCCGGCAACTGCTAAGATTTGAGAGACACGAACTCTTGGGAGCACTGAGGAGAATGCTTCTACAAATTCATAGGCCAAGACTCTTCATCATCCCTTCGGTACCTCTACACCACATGCCCAATCACTACTAGGAACAGAATTATGAATAGGTAACCAGCTGATAATTTGAAGACTTTCCAAGCACTCTTCGCATCTGCAGCTCGGGAGAGTTGAAGATTGGCTAAGAGGAATCGAACATTCAAGGCGAGTACTGCTAAACCAACAATAGTTGCGACGACGATGTTCGACCAATTTACAGTTAGCAAATATAGGGCAATTGTGAACGGGAAGAGCAAAAAGTTGGAAAAGGCTGTGTACAGGCTTGCACGAGTCTCACCCTCGACGACGGGCAGCATCGGGATCTCTCCGCTCTCATAATCTTTAGACTTAGCGATTGCCAGCCCCCAGAAATGTCCAGGTGTCCAGAGAAAGATGAGCGCTGCTACTAGAATTCCCACTATCCCAACAGTTCCTGTCGCCGCTGACCATCCTGCCAACGCCGAGAATGAACCGGCAGCACCACCTATCACAATATTCCATCTCGTGCGGGGCTTTAGCCAAATAGTGTAAATGAAGATGTACCAAAAGATACCCATTCCAATCAACAATCCGGTGAGCAGATTCAATTCAAGAACTGCAAGCATAATGCCAGTAATTGAGAGAAGAAGACCAAGCAGGAGAATGTTTGATGCGGGGATGCGGCCGTCTGGAATAGGACGGTTCCGTGTTCTTGTCATACGTCTGTCCAGTTCTCGATCAACGTAGCAGTTAAGAGCGCTAGCGCCACCAGCGGCTAGAAATCCTGACACGCCAGTGATAAGGACCACTTCAAAAGATGCGTGCAATCCAACTGCTAAGAGAACAGCTACCACGCCTACGAAGACATTGAGCAGTGAGATCGGAGGCTTGAGAGCACTAGCATAATCGCTGACAAGACTCTGAGAATTATCCATCAAATGTCAGACTCTGATCCAGTTGAATTAAGTCTGCTCTAAACTCTGCAACATTTAGCTTTGCCGTATCCCGACTGGACTGGCAAAGGGGTCGAACAGCCGGAACACTCTCAGTGGCTGAATCGCTACGAAAAAATACCCTCGCTAGTAAGCATTGGGTCCACCAACTAGACAGCGGATCAATCTCTCAGCCATGAAGGTCCATACATCTGTCATTCTCCGAGACTATAATTTGCTATGAAATATTCTAAGCCTAAAGCTAAATATTAGGCCGAAAGAGTTGCATGCGTCAAAATTACCGTGGTAATATTGAGACTCCACGCCGTAGCATACATTTTCGGAGCAGTGGGAGCTCTACTCTGCTCATTCTTGGCGTCAATTCAGTTGGCCTTTGCTCAGTCACCCCAAGCCAGTCTGGAATGGAGACTTTTCAATCAAATACTTTTGATCGGAATTGTCGTAGGGATTGTAGTTTTTGGGCTTCTGTTCTATGCAATTATTCGATATCGTGAGAAACCAGAGAAATCAGGTGCTAGTTGAATGGTATCTAAGACTCACGCAATCGAAATAATATCCGTATTGATCACGTCAGTAGTTCTGGGATACATTGGGCTTAATGCAGGAACAACGTTAGTCACCGTAGACACCCCTCCTCAGGGCGCGATTACTGTGAAGGTTATTGCAAGACAATTCTATTGGTCATTCCAATATCCAAACGGATCATCCATCACATACCCTAATGGAACGACCATATCGTACGCGAATGGTGTAACGATTGATAACAACCTCTACCTGAAAGTTGGCCAGTCAGTAAAACTTGAGGTGGTCTCATTGGATGTTGCTCACAGCTTCTTCATCTATGAACTGGGGATTCACATAGACGCAATTCCAGGACACGTTAACCATTCGTGGTTACGAGTTGATTCACCTGGCACCTACAGGATTGAATGCACGCAATTTTGTGGAACAGGCCATTACTCGATGACAGGGCAGTTGACTGTAACAGTTTAGGAGTTGGAATATTTGCAACCGAAAGAGAAAGAGAGACATGCCTTCTACAGTAGCCTGAAGGATATTCTCACTACCACGCATCACACTGACATTGGCGTTCTGTACATCGCAACCTCATTTTTCTTCTTCATCCTAGGTGGAGTGGCAGCTCTACTTATTAGAACTCAGTTAGCTGAACCTGGGAACGCAGTTGTGTCTCCTGAGATTTACGATAGTCTATTCACAACTCATGGCACAACAATGATCTTCCTCTGGGTTATTCCTTGCCTTGTAGGTTTTGGGAATTATTTGGTTCCGAAACTCATTGGAGCCAAAGACATGTACTTCCCTCGATTGAATGCATTGAGCTATTGGCTCTTCCCAGTCGGTGGAGCACTAATCTGGGCAGGTCTGCCAGATGCTGGATGGAGCGGGTACGCTCCATTATCAGTTATCTCACCAGGCTACGGCATTGACCTCTGGCTCCTTGGACTGATTGTGCTTGGAACATCTTCAATCCTAGGCGCGATCAACTTCATACTGACAATTTACAAGCTTCGCGCTCCAGGCGTCATGTTCAGAAATATGTCGCTCTTCGTCTGGATGATACTCGTCAACTCATTTCTCATAATTGGCGCTACCCCCGTACTCTCGGCAGCCTTGATAATGCTGCTTCTAGACCGCAACCTGGGCACTGGATTCTTTATTCCCCAACTAGGAGGCGATCCGTTAATGTGGCAACACATGTTCTGGTTCTTTGGGCACCCAGAGGTTTACATAATGATCATCCCCGCCTTCGGGATAATTTCAGAAATCATTCCCGCCCTATCTCGCAAGCCGATATTTGGTTACGGCATGATTGCAGGGTCAGGCATCATGATAGGCGTATTCGGATTCGGGGTCTGGGCTCATCACATGTTCACGTCCGGCCTTTCGGTTACCGCAAGATTTCCTTTCATGGCGATGACGTTAGCTATTGCCGTCCCGTCAGGAATCAAGGTATTCAACTGGATCGGCACCATGATAGGTGGAAAGATCAGCTTGAAAGTGCCCATGAAGTACGCGATCGGGTTCATCTCCACATTCTTCTTCGCAGGGGCAACCGGAGTTTTTCAGGCAGCCATCCCTGTAGATTATCTTCTTCACGATACATACTGGGTTGTCGGCCATTTGCATCTAATGCTACTAGGAGCATCCACTCAAGGCTTGTTCGCTGGATTGTACTTCTACTTCCCATACATGACTGGAAGAATGTATAATGAAAAATTGGGGAATATTCAATTTGTTATAACTGAAATTGGGATATACCTGCTATTCTCGATGATGTTGCTTCTTGGATTGGAAGGTATGCCACGACGCTGGTACACATACCCAGTTCAGTACGCAACTCCCAACCTACTCGCTTCCATTGCTGGCTTCATGATCGGCATCGGCGTGATACTCCTGGTTGTGAATCTTGTGCTCAGTTGGTTACGTGGCCCCAAAATAACTGGTGACCCATGGAAGTGACAGTGAGACCATTCCAAGCACTCTCGCTGGTTACTGCTGCTTCAGTATACATCCTCATAATTCTTGGAGGCGCAGTATCCTCGACCGGTTCAGGACTCGCATGTCCAGACTGGCCATTGTGTAATGGCCAAGTGATTCCGAAGTTAACCGTGCAGGTATTGATTGAGTTCACACATAGGATATGGACCATCGTGGCCTCATTAACGGTGATCGCTACCATGTTGCTCGCCATCAAGAGTTACAGATGGCCGAGTAAGGTAATATTCTTCTCAACGCTCACGTTCATCCTTCTGCTGGTACAGATCATGCTGGGGATGTTGACCGTGCAGACAAAGACTCTCCCGCTCGTTGTAACATCTCATCTAGGGGTGGCTACCCTAGTCTTTGCCTCCGCACTAACGGCAAGCATAGTATCATTCAGTCCAAAGGAGGGTGCATAATGACAAAAGAAGAAGTGGTAGCGATAGTGTTTATGATAACAACAGTCGCCGTAATCGCCGTAGTGTTACGAGCAATCCTCACGCGTCAGTAAGTGAGTTGCTTAAGTTGAGACTTCTG
>CAYWMG010000059.1:0-1799 GCA_964459245.1 uncultured Candidatus Bathyarchaeia archaeon | reverse complement strand
GTGGCGCGAGATACTGTCTGGATGTGTTCGTGAGGGCGATGGGATTAGACCAGGTGACCCCCGAGTCCTCGCTTCGTGAATACTGTATCCCTTGACCGTCTCCCCATGCCACGTGCACTTGAGTGCCGTTCGAGCCGACGGTTGAAAATTCCTCAAATGATGGTGGCGAGTATTCTGAGACTTGAACGTTAGGTTTCCAGCTCGCGCCTGAATCAAAACTCGCTTTGGCGTAAATCGCCTCATGGTATCGATAATATCTACACCATGCTACGAACACTCGTTCATTCACCGCCGCGATTGCGGGATAGTGATCTTGTGCCTTAGGCGTATTTGTTAATGCAACTTTATCTTGCCACGTCAAGCCCGCGTCAGAGCTCTTGGTGTAGAAGATGTGTTCTTCTCCATTGAGATAATCTTCGTAGACAAGATGAATCGTGGACCCAACGAGCACTACGGCCACATAGGATTGATCTCCTGTATCATTCGTTAATTGGATCGGGGGCGAGAAGTAAATTCCCCCATCGACGCTGGAGGCATAGAATATGTGCTCACCGGTAGGTGTCTCATTCGAGAAGAATACGAGAACCCTATTCCCGACTATTCCTATTCGTGGTTCAGGTTCGAAGGCTGGAATAGTCAAGTTGCTCAGTCTAACATCCGGACTCCAGGTTACCCCATCATCGACGCTGCGCTTGTAGTAAACTTGAGTACTATTATCCCGAGTGTCTTCCCATACCAAATGCAACCTATTGCCAGAAGGGTCAGCTGTCAAATCGACAAGTCTCGAATCTCCCGAACCCTGCACGATTTGATTCTCATGGCTCCAGCCCTGAGGCCGATTCTGCCAGAAGATCCCCCCAATGAGTGCAATCAACACCATTACGGCCGCAAACGTGATACGGACAGTGCGTTTATTGACCAAATGAAAACCTCAACCAATTGATTACCTACACGCTAACTCCAGCGAACCCTTCCAAAGATAGGTGGATACATCAAAATATCATTTGACCTACGTGTAGAAAAAGAGTGGCTCCAGACGGAACTCCTAACTTCCTTTAACAAATTGCAAGAATTCAGACACTGACGTATGTGGCGAAATTTGATTGGGTTCTGGTTTCCTTAAAGACTGAGTGGTTTTATGTTGTGCTAATTTGAATGGTTACTGGTTTAGAGATTTGATAAATCAAACCCGTGTCTCCATTACCAAACACGTATACGTTAAACCGTATTTGCCAATTGCTCCCGCTCACTGCTGCGGTGATCTTGTTTGACACGGTAACTTGCCAACTCTGGCCAGTACCGTAACCTACTGAACCAAAATTGGATGAGAGAATTTGGCCTGACATGCTCGAAAGATCCACTCTTACCATGTAGGAATTATCGAAGTTACGGACACACACTCCGCTTACGTTAACTGTAGTGCTGAAACTCTGACTTGGCGCCACTTTCTGAGGATAATCATATGCGACATTACTGATTTGACACAAGCTGGCGTAGAGAGGAGTGGCTCCAATCATTTCCGTTAACAAGACCGTTCCGATAAGCAGAATCAGAGTCAGCATCCTCTGATTACCAGACACTAGCTCTCCACCCACATCCCCACCCTAACAGGGCACCTATAATTATACTTCTTCAATCATGACTTAACTGCATCAGACGACTCGTTTCTCATCTCACCAACCTTCTACGAGGAGGCACGTCAGGAATGGGGATTGTTTATTGATGCCAGGGATGAGTTAAGCTCTGCATAGATTCGGTTCTTGTAAGTAAAGGCTCCTCGTTCAGGGTGAGAAACAGGA
>CAYWMG010000058.1:0-4540 GCA_964459245.1 uncultured Candidatus Bathyarchaeia archaeon | reverse complement strand
AAGGTTGTATGATGAGAGGCGAATGGTTTGAGCAATTTTGCGCAGAAATATACTCCATCCGCCACTCACATGCTTGACTCAGTACAGGCGAGGCAACAAGCGCTAGTTCAACTCTCGCCTGATCTTCAAGACGCAATCAGGAGAAATCCTCACGTTGGAAACTATCTCCAGAAAGAGTGGCATCAGCTTGGCGTTCCGTCATTCTATAAAACATTGTCAAGGGAGATGCGAAATTGGGAACAGCCAAACCTGATCTATCCTGTAGGTGACCCTATCTTCGTTCATATCTTTCCGGATGAGAAAATTAAAGCTCGCCATGTCTATCGAGTTATTGAACCGAGACTCCTCAAGCAGCGAGACGCCCTTCTCCAGAAGATTGAGAGCCGAATCGTGGCTCAAGTGGACGAGCAACTCGAGGTGGAGACACAGGAAGAAAAACTAAAAGTCCTCATCGAACTATTGAATAAAGTAGTGTCCGTTAAAGGTTCACCATCAAGGAATAGAGGCGATAGTGGTGGCTTTTCAATTTTCAAGAAGAGTGCAAGTCGAATCCCAATAAGCAGAGATGAATATCAGATTGTCAAATACCTCCTCAACAAGAACCGAATAGGATTAGGAATCCTAGAACCCCTAATTAGAGATCCATACATTGAGGACATCTCCTGTGATGGAATTGGTCCAATTTTTCTGGAACACAAAATCTTCCAAAGCTTAGCATGCGATTTTGGGTTTGATACTAGAGACAGTCTCAGCGAGTTCGCGTTATGGCTCAGCGAAAGGTCTGGAAAGCAAGCTACTCATAGAACACCAATCGTAGACACCATACTTACAGACGGTTCCAGATTGAATCTAGTCTACGGCGAAGATGTAAGTATGAAGGGTACAAATTTTACAATACGTAAGTTCACGGCTACCCCGCTACCTGTCTCGAGGTTAATCTCGTTCGGAACATTTGATCCAGTGGTGGGAGCGTACCTCTGGATGCTTCTAAGGGAAGGTATGAACATTTTCATTTGCGGAGAGACCGCTTCTGGAAAAACAACCACCCTCACCGCGGTTACTGCCTTCATTAAACCAACGTCGAAAGTAGTCAGTATTGAAGATACTCCTGAAGTACAATTGCCTCATGAGAACTGGATTCGGGAAGTCACGCGCGCAGCACAACGGGAAGAGAGCACAGTGGGGATGTTTGAACTTTTGAAGAGTGCCCTGCGGCAGCGGCCCAACTATATTATCGTCGGTGAGATAAGAGGGGTTGAAGGGAACATTGCTTTCCAAGCAATGATGACTGGACACCCGGTGCTTTCAACCTTCCATTCGGCTTCAGTTCAGAAGACCGTGCAACGTTTGACAGGGCATCCTATACTCGTACCTAAAACTCACGTTACAAACTTGAACGCGATTGTAATTCAAAATGCAATATACGACGCAACCGGCCACATGAAGAGAAGAGTGACAAGTGTAAATGAGGTAGTGGCATACAATCCCAACACGGATAGCTTCAGTTTTATCGAAGCTTTCCACTGGGACGCTGCTGAAGACGCTTTTCTATTCAGGGCTGAGGGAAACAGCTTCCTTCTAGAAGAGAAAATAGGGAGAGCTAGGGGGTACTCCTCTCGTGATATTTCCGTAATCTATGATGAACTGGATCAGAGAGCAAAATTCCTCAAGAAAATGACTGACGAAAACGTCTCAGATTATCGCGAATTCTATCGGCAAATAATTGAAGCAGATAAGAAGTTGACGATGATTAAATCATGACGGCGCAAGTCGCGCTGCAAAAGCCTGAAGCGCGTGTGGCTGCCGATCATCGCGATCGCAAAAGATCCCGCTCACGATTCAGTCAATTATTAGAATCATTAGAGGAACGTAATACTCTAGAAAATGAACTCTACTTTGTCATCACTTACTTGTACGGCCTTGCAACTTCCTACTGCTCACTCGTAGACATGTTCGATTACGTCTCACAGTCGGAGTTCAAACGTTGCGGGCGACTTTTCCGGCGAATCAAGGTTCTTGCAAAGACGTGGAATCTAGGTTTCGTGAAGGCTTTAGAGGAGACAGCCAAGCAGGTTAAGAGCGCACTGCTTCGTGACTTTATGGAACGCTTCTCACAGATGCTCAAGACGGGTGAAACTTATGACCGTTTCTTGATGATGGAACATGAAGCGTATGTTGTTGCTTACGAAGCGGAATACGAGCGTCAGCTGAAGAGTATGGAAAATCTCGGCAACGCCTACTCTGCAATCATCACTTCAGTCACGTTCGTTGCGATTACGCTGACTCTGACGCAGGCATTAATGGGATCGAGTTCCCCAGGCGCGTTCACTGCGACATCCATGCAGCTCGGCATAGTGCTAGTGACCACTCTACTACTGTCAGTATTCATCCTGTATCTCGTTGCGCCAGTTGACAAATTCATTTACATCCACCCAGACCTGAGATGCCCGAAGGAATTTACGAAACTAAAACGTCTTCTACCATTATGTGTCACAGTTAGCGTAGCCGCTGCCGTCGCCGTCTATGTCATACCTTCGTTTCCTTACGGAAAGAATATGGGAACTGTGCTGCTTGCCCTAAGCATTCCACTATTGCCCGTAGGCATGCTGGCTAAGCGGGCGGATAATGCCGTTAAGTCGAGAGAGAACGCGTTTCCGACATTTATGAGAACGTTAGGTACAACGGCCGCAATCACCTGCTACTCCACAGCTAGGACTCTGCAACTTTTGATGGTAAGGGAGTTCGGCGTCCTTTCCGATCAAGTACGCGCTTTACATGCAAGATTATCCGTAGGTGTCGATTCGACACTCTGCTGGAGGAGTGTGGCAAGTGAGTCCGGAAGCGAATTCATTAGAATTTTCGGGGGCATCTACGAGGCGACAGTCTCTTTGGGCGGTGATCCTGGTGAAATTGGGAAAATGATTAGCCGAAACATGATCAGAAGACTCGTTCTAAGAGCAAAACGGATACAAGTAGCTGGTGGAATACGGGCAATGATATTTCCGCTCCACGTGATCGAATGTGCTCTTCTATCATTTATGACAGCACTCTTGGATTTTCTTGTGAGCATGATAAACATTGGCGCCCAGTATGGAAATTCGCTTGGCATATTTCAAACATCCATCCAGCCAGGCGCAATTGCTCCACTTTTCAATTTCATCATGTTACTGATGATAATATCGAACGCAGTGGCACTAAAGGTTAGTGAAGTCAGCAACAATTACCGCTTCCTACACCATCTCTCTCTTCTGGCCATCATGACTGGAGCCGTAACATTGTGCGTCAATGTCGCTGTTGATTTCATCTTCAAGAGCATGTTCAATTTCCAATTGCTGCCGGGAACATCATGAAGCGAAATCGAGCCATAGGCCTATCGGTGATTCTCATGCTAACAATGCTAATGAGTTTCTCAACCGTATTCGAAGTTAAAGCGGGACCGGTCAGGGCCGTTGTGATCAGGATCGATTCAGTGATTGACTACACCACAATCGATCTGGTGCAACGCGCGATTGAGGAAGTTCAAAACCGGGATGGCGCAATAATGATAATCGAGTTGAATGCAAACCAAGGTTATTTACAACCAACAGTTGAAGTCATTCAGAGATTAGTGACTACTGGTCTGAAGATTGTTGTGTACGTGGGTCCGAAGGGTGCTTCCGCGTTATCATTTCCCGCATATCTCGCTATGGCCGGCAACACTCTCGTGATGAACGACGGGACTTCGATCGGGGCTGCTGGATTGAACGATCCAAATTCGATAAATCACATGATGAACGTGATGCGGTCTCTTGCTAAAGCCAATGGGAGAGACGTCGTGGCGACGGAGAGTATGATTACCGATAACGTCGTCTACTCAGCTGACGAGGCACTTGCTAAGGGTATCTGCGACCGTAAGATTACCAACTTCAGTGTCCTCCTCGTTATGTTGAACATTGATCCTAGCAACTTGATTATCATTCAACGTAACCAGCTTAGCGCTGACCTACCTGGCGGTAACGCTTTCATGCGTCTAATTGCTACGCACTCATTCGTCGAATTGATGTTCATTACTCTCGCCCTACTCGTAGCGATCAATATTGGAACTGCGCTACGTAGGCGAAGGAAGTGGAATGATGAGCCGTATCAGGCATTGCTTAACCTGTTGCGTATGGAAATTTCGTCTCTGGAAGGCCAAAAATTGGCCAAGCAGCAGAGATTGACTGATACTCCGTTATATACTCCTGTAGATATCCCTCAACCCACAACTATCCAACGTATCCCAACACCTCCTGTCAGAATGCTTCAAAAAACAGTAGAGGTGAACGAGAATTAGGCAGCATGCTGTGACAACAATACTGCTGGTCCTTGTAGCTACGACTCTAGTCCTCTCTCAAACCAAACCTGTGCTTGCGACTCTGAATGCGACAACGAGAATCAATATGTTCACTGCTACAGAGAGCGGTGGATTAGTCACCATAACAGGTGTACTTCAATACATAGATTCATCTGGAAATTATCAGCCGTTGATTAATTCAAAGATAATCTTCTACTGGTGGAATAC
>CAYWMG010000057.1:0-6691 GCA_964459245.1 uncultured Candidatus Bathyarchaeia archaeon | reverse complement strand
AATAGGCAGCTTCAAGATCAATTTAATACTAGGCGAATGGCAGATCGTATTAACGAAGTTCTTGTCACCGATAGGTTGACGGATTACAAAGACCTGATTGAGAGTAGAGATATGTTTTTCCTAGCCACGGCTGATGAGAGGGGAAGGCCAAACTGTTCGTACAAGGGTGGCGACCCTGGTTTTGTCAGGGTTATAGATGAGCATACGCTTGCTTTTCCAAACTATGACGGAAATGGCATGTATCTTTCTATGGGAAACGTTCTCAAGAATCCATATGTGGGTCTGCTTTTCATCGATCTGGAGGAAGGTAACCGACTTAGAGTAAATGGAGAAGCCAGCATCGACCGGAATGACTCACTCATGCGCGAATATCCTGAAGCTCAGTTCATCGTCAGAGTACGCGTCAGTCACGTCTTCCCCAATTGTCCGCGTTACATCCACCAGTACAAACTGATTCAAAGATCTAAGTTCGTTCCTAGACAATTATGCAAGACACCTGTTCCAGAATGGAAACGTTTCGACTGGGCGAAAGACGTGCTTCCCGCCAACGATCCTGCAAGATCAGAAATAGAATCTGAACAATAGCGCCCGCTAAATCGTCGTTTCTTGTATGTGTGGAATTGCAGATTTTGAGAATCATTATTATCATTGCTCGCTTTATTGCGTGACGGTGTTAATGTTCGGGAACCAGCGAGATTTGGCAGTTGACGTTCTGAGAGGTTTAGCTATTTTCGTTATGATCGGCGCTAATATGGCTCCTCTGCTAAAGGGGCCAGACGTGCCCTTTTGGTTCAGGTACTATGCCTCCTTAGCGGCGCCGCTCTTCATACTGATTTCAGGAATGATGGTTACTTTAACGATTGAAACAAGCCATCACGATGTTAAGTACTTCTTTGTTCGAGGAGTATTGATAATCGCTGTTGGGGTACTAGTGGACGTGCTATTATGGAGGATCCTCCCATTCACTACAGTCGACGTGCTTTACCTGATCGGACTCTCATTGCCACTCGCTGCGCTCTCCCTCCACCTCGAGAGCAAGACCAGATGGGGCGTGGTGATTCTGATCTTTCTCCTCACCCCGCTCCTTCAGAGCGTTCTAGGATACTCGGAATACCCGACCGAAATTTATCTGCCCGAAAAACTGACGTCTATTCCACTTCAACCCATAAGTATACTGAACCATTGGATTGTTGACGGTTGGTTCCCAATCTTTCCCTGGCTCGGCTTCTCTCTACTAGGAGCCAACCTGGCAGGTTTGCGTCGAAAGTGGAAAGGCTTTGGGAAAAAAGTTTTTCTTGTTGCAGGCGTCGGCATCACAGCTGTTGGCATTTTGGCCTGGTGGCTTAACCCAGGTCCATTCATGGCGCGCGCAGGGTACTTTGAACTCTTTTACCCTCCCACACTCGGATTTATCATGACTGTACTCGGCACCATACTAGTACTGTTCTACATAGTTGATAAACGGCCGTCAGCCTTCGTATACAACCCATTTAGAGCGCTTGGAGAATCCTCTCTCTTCATCTACGTATTGCACCTCGTCGTAATAGAGTACCTTATCGGTCCGTACTATTCGGTTCAAGATTTCAAAGTCTACATGGTTCTCTATGGGGGTCTAGCCTGCACCATCATCCTGACAGCTTATGGTTTGAGAGTCCTGAAAACGAAGTGGAAGAATCGTCCGTTTGTCATTAAGTTCCTCTTTGGTAGTTGAATTCAATCAGATTCGCATGATCACCACTACTAATGTGGGAGTGAAACATGAACCGTGGGTGATTCGTTCAAAATTTTGTGTGTGTGGGGTCGGGTGGTGCAAGCATCAGAGATTGAATCGTCACGTTCGTTCGTAATTTTTGTGTGCTCTAATCCATATATAATTCTCTTGAACAGTAAATTCAAAAGGATATCTCAATGTCTCGAATCAGATTGGGAATTCATCTTCCTAACGGAGGATTCGAAAACTTCTCGTTCTCGTACATTAGAGATTTAGCAATTGAAGCTGAAAAGCTTGGATATGATTCAATCTGGGTTTCCGATCACACAATATGGCCTGAGAAATTGGGGCCTCAAAACATATTCGAACCCTTAACAACCCTTGCTGCCTTGAGTTCCGTAACGAATCAGGTGGCCTTAGGCATATCTGTTCTTCTCCCGCTCAGGCATCCGCTTCTCTTAGCGAATATGCTCTCAACTATCGATAATGCAGCCAACGGGCGCTTGATTCTGGGAATGGGAGTCGGATGGTTCAAGCCCGAGTTTGATAACACCTCTGTCCCGTTCAATCGACGTGGTGAAATTCAAGAGGAAGAGATACGGCTGCTAAGACTGTTATGGAGCAAGCCGAGCGTAAGTTTCGAAGGGAACCACTTCCGACTGGAAAATGTGGTCGTCAGTCCGAAGCCTGTTCAGAAACCTTGCCCGAAAATCTTGTTGGGTGGTAGAACGGAGAAGACTTTTGAAAGAATCGTAAAGCACGGAGACGGCTGGCTTGCATGGACCCCAAGCATCGATACTTTTTCTGCAGGAGTAAGAAAGATTAAATCAATGGCCGAGGCTGCCGCAAAGCCGCGTATGACCTTCGCGGCGGACTTCATGGCAAGCGTCAACCGCAACAGTGCAGAAGCAGATGTGGAGGCCGTGAAACATGGACTCGGCAAAGATACAAACATTATTGGCAATCCTGAAGAATGTGCCGAGAGAATCGATCAATACGCGAAACAGGGCGCGGATCTAGTAGTATTAGGGTTTGTACCCCTTGGAAAAGAAGTGGAATCTATGCGAATTACAGCAAAGGAAATCATGACAACGATATGATTTCAATCTATCATTCCGCATAACTGCCTAACTCGTCGTCCGTTCAAAATTTTTGTGTGTGCGCACCAACATTTCCACACACTTCGACCAACCTGACGGTTCGACTATCATCCGATGAAAGTCACGTTGATTGCATACAGCCACAATAGCCACGTCATAAATGAAAATAGGACGACGCAAGCAGCAACAATGAATAGGTTCCTAACCCGTATAGTCAACCAAATCGGAAAGACGAACGCCAAGTATCTCAGCACAGAGAGCTGATTAGTTACTACGACGATAACCGCGGCGAATAGAGTTAGGGCGTAAGCGGAGAGCAATCGGTCAACTTGCCAACTCTTCACGACCAGGTAAGCAAACAGGCTTAACGCAATGAGAATTGGTGGATCAATATAGAACGGCACCGCAACGGCTCCCACGTGCTCTCGGAACAACTGGTTCATGATTGTTTGAATCAAACCAAAATGAGAGGATATATTGCTAGTGAACCATTTTTCGTCAGTCATGGTAGCTAACGGATCACCAGTCGAAAAATAACAGAACACGAACCATAACCCAAGAAAACCCACAGGAACTACCGAGCAGTGAAGCTTGCGATATTGTTTAGATTTGATGATCTCAAGCAACATGGGTAGAACGATTACAATCCCATAGATCCTTGTGACACTAGCGAGTCCAGCGAGCAGTGACGAAGCGACTAGCCTTCCTTTTTTGTAAAGATACCATGTTGAGACGGTTGAAAATAGGAAGATTGCCTCAGAATAGCATAGAGTGGTGAACACGCTAACGTAAGGAAAGGCCGCCATCAGAAGTGTTGCACAGAATGCCTCTCTAGGTTGCATATACTGCTCAGCGAGCAATTGAAACGCGACAAAGCCTGCAAGAGCAAATACCTGAGTAACAATTAGACCACCGATCCAATAATTTCCCACAAGTAATCCTGTCAGGCGTATTAAGATTGGATACCCAGGAAGATACGCATAATCCGGGAAAGTGTATCCGGACTGCGCGATCAACTGGAAATGAGGGCTATCCCAAGCGTTAAACAACCATAACCATTCTGACGACTTCGAAGGATTCAGTGCGGAGGACCATTCGGGAATTAACTGAGGATTAGCGTCCATCCAAGGAGTATGAAAATGCCCCCCGGGGCTTAGCAAATAGAAAAGCCAGGCAGATCCAAGTACTCGAATTGCGCTTGCAACAAGCAGCGTGCAGAAGATCAACTTATGACGCTTGAGTGACCTTAACGCATCGATCCTCTCTAGGTTCCTAGCCATGCGTCTCGCTGTAACATGTATTGTCAGCACTTATGTTACTTGCCTCTACTGGCGCGCACCATATGATCGACCACCAATGAAACAAGATATTCTAAGGAAAATCATCACTGACTTTTCATGAAAATGGAATAAGGCTTAAATGCGTTCTAGCAGTCGAGAATTTTGCATGAAGAACTTTCTTGCAATCACTGATTTGACCACAGATGAACTGACCCAGATCCTCGATCGAGCCGATCAATTACGGGAAGCGTGGCATAGCCACGCTATGCCTCCCACACTTAGGAATCACCGGATTGCGCTCTGGTTCTACGGACAAGGTTTTCGAAATCGTGTGGCGTTTGAAATCGGCGCACGAGCGATGGGTGCCGATGTGGCCTTTGTTCCTGGAGAACTAGGTGTTCATGAACCTCTACAAGATATTGGGCGCTATCTACGCAACTGGTTTTCGATGCTCATCATCCGCGCACGAACCCATGCCGATGTGCTTGCGGTCGCACACGATGCAGCGATCCCAACAATTAACGCCCGCACGAATCATAATCACCCCTGTGAGATTATGGGCGATTTACAGTACGTCAGAAAAGTGCGGGGATCACTTGAGGGCCTGACTGTAGTATTTGTCGGAGAAGTCACCAATCTGTGCATGAGTTGGTTTGAAGCCGCTGTACGATTTTCAATCAGCGTCGTTCAGGTCGCTCCGCCGCAGTATCTGTTGCCGGACAACACGCTCAACGAGCTTAGGAGCCATGCTGTGGGGGAGATCTCTACGTCAAGCGATTTGCATCACGCAATTTCCAAGAAGATAGAGGTCATCTATACGGATTGTTGGCCCAAAGGCGGTGATCCGGAACGCGTGAAGAGCCTCTTTTTGCCTTACCAAATCACGGGAGAAATCGTCAATCGAATGAGTGATCATGGCTTGTTCCTACCCTGTCCACCGGTGACAAGAGGGCAGGAAGTCTCTGAGGAGGCCATGCGTTCAGAAAAATGTCAAGACTATGCGGCGAAGGAATATCTATTGCATGCCCAAAATGCTATCATGGAGTTCCTGGCGCATGAAAATGCGCAGATAATACGAAGATAAAAGCACTCATACAAACTCAAAACTCAGGTTGCAATGTTGTAAATTACAGGACTTGTCGTATGTTCTACGTCGTTCGACCGTTCAAAAATGTGTGTGGGTCGGGCGGTACGCAGCTGACTGAAATTGAACTGGTGTCGTTTCGGTGGATTAGTGTGTGTATAGATTGGTGGGGGTGACGTAACTTGAATTTCTGACGATTTCTTACTGAATTTACAAACAAAACTGTCAAGATAGCCTTTATACAGCGTGCTTCCCTCGTTCTTTCGGTAAGATCAGGAGTAGGAAGAGATGGCATTAGTCGTTAAGTCGGCAGTTCGTACTCATTTGAAAGGCATGAGGGCTTCTGGAGACTTCTTTGAAGCTTTGGACAAGCGTGTTGCTGATGAATTGGCGAAGGCAGTTGCAAGAGCCAAAGCAAATGGTAGGAAGACTTTGAGGCCTGAAGACCTCTAGGCTCTTCAGCTGATTCATCATAGAAACTCGTCCAGTAAGCCGTCGACCTAATTTTGTGTACGAAGTTATCCCGCGCGTATTGTAAATTGAACCGTTCATTCGACTCAATTCAAGTAATTAAAACCAATTTAAGTCATTCATGAGGTTTCGAATGTTTTCAAGCCATTCCACACTTGAACCTTAAACTATGGCCTTTCAGGCCTACTTGGATTTACTATAGAAAGAGAGATAGTGGGCAGGATTCTAACGAGCCGAGATGGCTCGCGCCCACAAGACCGTTTTAGAATTCGCAGACCTGTATCTCATCAATTGGCCATTGGGTTAACCATTCAATTCCGTCAGCCGCTACGCGGACGTCCCCCTCTATTCTCGCAGCCTCACCATTAGGCTTGGTTGGTGTCCTTTCGTTAGTTGGCCATATGGTTTCGACTGCTAGGCACATGCCCTCTTTGATGGGGTAGGGGTGTTCCAACGACCAGGCGCGATGGATTGATGGCCACTCGGGTGTGGAGAGGCCGATTCCGTGTGACCATTGCATCATTAACGAGCTGTCTTCGTCTGGGTAGCCGAAATCTTTGGCGGCGGGCATCTTCTCCGCTATATCCTTCGTTGTGCCACCAGCCCGAACTGCCTTAGCCATAGCCAAGTGATACTGTCTTGCTTTCGCAAAGGCATCTTTCTGTGCTTGGTTTGGACGGCCAACACTGAATGTGCCCGTGTAGTAGCAATCTTTGTACCCCAGATAGGCCACTGCAATTTCCATGTTGATCAGGTCGCCGGCACGAACTATCTTGTCAGTGATCCAGAAAGGATTAGGGTACGTATGCTGACCTGATTCAACGTGAAAGCTCGTCAGGGTCTCCGCGCCTAATCTATAGGCGTGGTAGGCAGCGATTGCTGCAAGTTCATTCTCTCGTATTCCTGGTTTAATCGCTTCCTTAACCTTCATGGTGGCGCCTTCAGATATGGCGCAGGCCATTCGTAGGCATTCGATTTCATCTACTGTCTTTACCTCTCGAGCTTCACGAATTACATCATCTGCCTTGTCAAACTCGAGCTTGAT
>CAYWMG010000056.1:0-2019 GCA_964459245.1 uncultured Candidatus Bathyarchaeia archaeon | reverse complement strand
CATACATTGGTGCCAATTGCTCATTCCCAGGCTACTATTACTATAGCATATACAGGTATCACGGCAACTACTACTATCACTGGTACTACCGTCACCATCACTGGTAAATTGAAACGGCTAAAGCAGCAACACTAATGATGTCGACAAACTAACCCATTCTTCTCCACTTCTTACCTAACACACTAACTTCCGTATGGAAGTCTGAGAACGAAAGAAAAACCAACGCGGAGGGTGACGAAATTATTTGTTCTCAGTGTTGCCAAAGTATCTCTTTTCAAGTTCTTTTTCTGCTGTCTTAAGATTCGAATATCGCTTCTGCCATGTTCTAAAGAAAAGAAGTACTTTTACACCTGCAATGGTGGAAATTATAGAGCATATTCCGAAGAGTAATCTGGAGACCTCAAAGATCGGTCTTAAAGTTCCAATACCCAACAATCCGGCCGGGCGTAGCACATCAAAGGCAAAGAGCGTCATTGCAAATATAGCAGAAAGAATAATGCCCATTAATCCAATGGTCATAATCCATTTTTTCTCTTGATTTACTCCAGCTATCAGCTCTCTGGCATTGGAGATCAGCCCATCCTCGCTCATAATCATCTCGTCCAAAGGCTTGGATTGGATTAAAACAAATTGTGTAACGAGGTTCTATCACGTCGTAGTCCTGTCGTCATGAGGCTCCTCATCACTAGAGCCTGTTATTCGGCGAATTGGTCTCCAGAATCTGCCCTCTTCAATCGCCTTGCGTCGTTCTGGAAAGTGCTTTCGATACAATTCAATAGTGTCCCGTAGGAAATCGATGCCTCTTTGCATAATCTCGTACTCGTCACTTGCGTTTTTCTTAATGAACTGGCGATCGTTCAGCTCGCTCAGGTACTGTTTACAAAGGTCGTCTCGAAGGTTGCAGGCTCGCTCTATTTTGGTGATCTTCTGTGGGCCGAAGCTGTATAGAAACTCGCTCATGTCCATCATTATCTCTAATGGTTCGCGTTGTTTCTCTTTCGGCAAATAGGAAGCCTGCTTGGCTGGTTTTGGAGTCTGTGAGCACCTACTGTAAAGAAACTATCGTTCAGATCTTAACCAGCTAATTTCATCTACACGAACCTGTCCCTGTAGACTTCAGAACCAAGTTCCATCTCCACCTTTCATCACAACATTCTCTGACCCCATTGTCTTACCCAAGCATATTCCAAAGTGGCGCAAGTGGAATATCCACACTAACGCGTGTTGATACAACGTGAGCAAAATGAAAACTGCTGAAACTACGAAAAAAACACGAAAACACACTGCACCAACAGACTCAATTCTGTTGCTGTCAGATCTGATATTATCAGTTGAATTTCTAAAAGCCCTCTACCCGTTCGGTTCGAGGGCGTCACGGTGATCCCTTCAAGCCACCAAGCAAGAACGCAACAGTAGACGAATTCGAAACGGGATTGATCTTGAGAAGAGCCTTTCGAATCATAAAGTCAAATTATCAGTGACGGCATTCTAGTCATCCTTGTAGATTTTACGGATCCGCCATATACTTAGTTTCTGAGAAAACGTAGCACTTAACGCCTCTGTGGTCAAGTATTGCAAGTCTTGGCGTATAATCGAACTGCATCCTGCTGAACCGGCATCTCGATCGAGCCTGGTCGCATGGCTCTCACTTGATCGATCGCTTCTTCAGCATTCTTTCCATGATGTACCAAATAGGCAGCAAGAACTATGCCTGTTCTACCCTTACCAGCAGCACAATGCACTAGCACAGGTTTCGACTCAGGGATGCTGTCCTCAATGAACCGCATAATCTCACTAAGTTGATCTTGCGAGGGCGCCTCGAAATCCGTAATGGGAGAATGTAAGTAGTCAAAACCTAATCGATTAACATCCAAGTCAAGAGGATCTTCCGTCAAGGATACGATTGCTTTAACGCCTAACTTCTTCAAGCCTTCTAGTTGTCTTTCGTTTTCGGGTCGAGCAGACCCAGCTAGTTTGAATGGATCAAGCCAGCTGAAATTGTCTGGGATCGATGTATCA
>CAYWMG010000055.1:0-4499 GCA_964459245.1 uncultured Candidatus Bathyarchaeia archaeon | reverse complement strand
CCCCAACGAACGGTGACAACTTTTGCCGTTCCTCAATCTTCTCACCCCAATGTTTTATCAATTCCGGCATAAAGCCAGGCCTATAGCTGTAGGTACGAATTTCGTAAATATTCCCAAGCCTCCGCGGCGTGATTGGTGGTGAGAAAGGTAAAGGTTCTAAGATGAGCGTATCGTCTTCAAGCAGAAATTGTTGAATGTCGGGTGGCCACGCTACTAGGCGAGCAGCTTGATTCGCTACTTGCTCGCGCTCCGCCAGACTCTCGTATGGCCAAATCTGGATCACTTGGTTGAGCGTGCCGATCTCTGTATGCCAAAAGCCACCGAGCGGTGATAGTTTAATGCGTGCCTGTAAGGCACTGGCGTATCGCTCCTCGACAGCTGGGATGGCCCCGAACTTCAATTGTTGTCTTCGCATCTCGAGTATCATGAGTGTTCATCGTCCGTTAACGAGTCCGAGTGGGCAATCGTGAATATAACCGCTTCCAGCAGTCTATCCGCCTGCATGACGCCTAGCTCGTCAGGAAGGCCAAAGATCGTGCTGCTTTCATGAATTCGAAGGTGTATTGGAATCGGCCCCTTATTGTTGGTGCAATTTTTCTGCGAACCGGTAGAGGCACAGAGAAATTGACTGAAGCGACGATCAATGGAATCCTAACGTACAGGAGAAAAAATCGTGGATGTTGATTACCTGAACTTGCTACGTTATTGCTCTTAACTTAGAAGTATCGTGGATTGGATAGTTGAATCATAGAACGAGTTGTAAGTTGAAGATTCTGCATGTTATTTGGTGGCGGTAGTTGGTAACCGATATGAGGAGTATTCGAATACTCAGGAGAGCATTGCCCATCCTCTTCCTGTTACTGGTGATATTGGCTGGATTCATACGGAGCTTAAGTCTCGGTGGTGTTGAGCCACGAGTGGTTGTTGTTAGGCCAGTGTTCACGGCAGCCGCGTACAGCGGATATCCAGATTATTCGTTTTACGCGTTCTTCAAGAAATTTTCTAATAATCCAGAAAATTCAATTGTCAAAACTGATCTCCATCTTCTAAACACCCTCGTTAGGGAGGACGACTGGGGGAAAAGTCGCACTATACCGACATTTCTCAGTTGGCAGAACGCCGGGTTTTTGAAGGATCCGCCAATAATCACGGACATTGACGTTAACGATGGTAAGTTATTCGACACAGACGGCAATAGGCAGTATGATGTTGCTTTACTTGGCTTTACCGAGTACGTGAGCCAACAAGAGTATTCGAATTACAAACATTTTGTCGAGAGAGGTGGCAGATTATTTTTGCTGGATGCGTGCAACTTTCTTGCTGAAGTTAACTATAACCACTCAACGAACACTGTATCGTTGGTAAAAGGAAAAGGTTGGGAGTTCAATGGCACAGCAGCCCGGAAAGCGGTATACCATAGATGGTACGCGGAGAACACGAACTGGGTAGGCAGTAATTTCCGCTTCCTCCATTCAGATGAGAGTTACGAGATTTACGGCGCTATCCCGAATGCGACGCATCCGCTAGGCAGATTTCTCCAAACCACGATCGGCCCGCGTGTTTTCACTTCGTACAGGGCACATGAAGAGAATATCGTGACTAATTCATCTGTCAAGATAATTGCTTCCTGGACTATTCTCGGTAACCTGAAGAACTCTGGCCTGACTGTTGCTATGTACGAACATTACTATCAGAAAGGCAGCGTAATTCATACAGGAATCTCGGGAAGTGACATCATAGCAACCGACCCTAAGATGCAATTCTTCTTGCATCAAGCGATTCAGCAACTTACTCATCCTGATTATCACTCTTCAGTTTGGAACTTGAGTCGAGAAACAGCGTTTTGTCATACACACATTGGCTTCAGTCTGCATCCTTTCTCATCGCATCATTTCAAGCCGCATGATTAGATTCTGAAATGCTTTGCAGTCAGCGTTGCTAGCAACTAAAACACTTGACACATTCAACTTGCGGCCTTGTTGTCGAAATGTTCACTCGTCACTTGCACGACAGGAATAATATGATGTCCATTAATTCACATGATCGTCGAGGGTAAGCTCATGATAGCAGAAAACGCGTTAAGCTTGATCGGCAACACTCCAATCGTGAAATTAAACAAGGTGACAAAAGGTTTCGGTGCGAACATTTTCGCCAAGGTCGAATATCTCAACCCCACAGGCAGCCTAAAAGACCGAGTCGCTTTGCAAATGATTGAACAGGCAGAGAAGGCAGGTATTCTGAAGACTGGTCACACAATTGTTGAATCGAGCACAGGAAATACTGGCACTTCTCTCGCGTTTGTCGGGACGATAAAAGGATACAAAGTCACCATATTCGAGACAACTCCAGGAATGATGGGAGACGAGAAAATGAGAATCATGAAGAACTTTGGGGCGGAAGTGAAGCGCATCTTACCAAGAGACATAGAGCACTTGAAAGAGGAAAGTGTTGCTGGCGCGGAGATAGAGCGTCCAGGAAGAAAAATATGTCTTGAATTGGAGAAAGACAATTCTAACGTTTGGTGGGCCAAACAGTTTAGCAATCCACAAAACGTGAAAGCACATAACCAGACAGCTCGAGAGATTATTTCGCAAATGGACGGGGAAATAGATTTGTTCGCTGCTTCAATTGGAACTGGCGGCACGCTCATGGGCATTGCGGAGGTTCTAAAGAAAGAATTCCCGCACGTTAGAATTGTTGGGATTCAACCAGATAGTTCTAGAATAGCCATGGAACCTGGTAAACCATATCCAAGAAGCGAGATCGAAGGAGGGATAATCTCTGAGATGCTAGAAAGAAATAATCTGATTGATAAAATAGTTCGAGTTTCCGATCAAAGTGCCATTGACATGACGCATAAGCTGTGGAGAGAGGAAGGACTCTTTGCAGGAGTATCATCAGGCGCCAATATACTAGTCGCACTGCAGGAAGCTAGAATACTGCATAACATCAAGAACGTAGTGACAATCTTACCCGATAGTGGAGACCGATATCTGACCGCTGAGCACTACGTCACGTAACCGAATTAAGAACACTCCAAAATCGAAAAATTCTGGCGGATTAAGATGCTGCTAAATCGAGAAAGGGCCGAGGGGAAAATGATAACATGCCACCTCGAAGCCTTAGTTGCATCATCGCCGGCAAACGTACTTTACACTAGCGACTCCTTCCTAAACGGACAAGCCTTCACACTATTGCCACGAGACAGAAATATAGAACCTGCTCTCATCGCACCGATCTCAGACCCAACCCCAATCGTCCTCATGTCTCCACCTTGGATAAACGACATACGATATTACGGAGAATTCTACACAACGACGAAGACCGCTAAGGAACCTTTGACAGAACCAGAACGAAAAATGGTGAAGGCACAAGGATCATGGGACCGAACGAAAGAGAAGAACCCCGCCACTCTCCTCTGTAATTTGTTGATAGAAAGAGGGATCACAAGAGGCAAAATTGGCGTGGATGAATCCAATCTACCACATGAACACTCATTCTGGCAAAAACTCACCAATGCTCTGCCTGGACTCGAAGGAGTTCCGGCGCGAAACATATTCAGAGAAATTCGGATGGTGAAAACCCCGGAAGAGATCGACCGTATTCAGGAAGCAGCGAGAATCACTGAAAAGGCATGGGAGTCCGCCCTCGAGCAGACGAAAGAAGGAATGACTGAGAGAGAATTCGGGGAAATTTACCAACATACAATAATCTCAGAAGGAGGCAATGTGGTATCTCTTGGCGGCATGTACGGTGCACCGATAGCGTTTGGGCGTCGCACGGCATTCGTCGACATAGCTCAACCGTCTGGTTATCGGTTGAAAAAAGGCGACTTGATACGTTTTGATGGAGGGTGCAGGTATCTTGGTTATTACTCTGATATGGCTCGAAGTGCCGTTCTTGGCCAGCCAAATGCAAAGCAACAAAAATACTACAACGCTATTTACAAAGGAGAACAGTTAGCCATAGAAATGGCAAAACCCGGAGTCAAACCTTCTACTATATTCAACGCTGCAATTGAGGCAGTTAGAGAGGAAATACCACACTATCATCGAAACCACACTGGACATGGGTTGGGCATTGAAGGGTACGATCCACCGCTTATTTCCCCTGATGTTGAAACCCCCTTGGAAGAAGGAATGGTGCTATGTTTCGAAACTCCCTACTATGAAATTGGATGGGCGGGACTTATGGTTGAAGATACTGCAGTGATTGAAAATAAACCCCGTCTCCTCACAAGGTCCAGCGGCAAGTTGTTACCGGTACGCGGTTTGTGAAGCCGCTTCGAGCCAACATTCGAAAGTCTAGGCTATGGTTAGGGTTTTCTTATTCTTCTACCTAGATCTGTTCTCGTTTGGGGGTTTGTCTTCTAGGAGTCTTCCTTGAGTCACGCGGTTTCAGAGTCCTGCAGATATAGTATTAAGCTGTGACGGGCCTGAAACTGTTGGTCTTTCTATGAAACTAGTGTATAAGCACGCTAAAGACGTTTTCAAGTCAGA
>CAYWMG010000054.1:0-2521 GCA_964459245.1 uncultured Candidatus Bathyarchaeia archaeon | reverse complement strand
TGAGTCTGTTCTTCGTTTGGCAGAGATGTTGCCTGATATTTTGCCAGAAGGATTGGATATGTTTTTCTTCGGCAATAGTGGGTCTGAAGTAGTTGAGGGGTCAATTAAGCTCGCTCGAAATGTGACCAAGAGACCCGGCATCATTGCCTTCTATGGAGGTTTTCATGGTCGTGCTTATGGCGCGTCAACGTTGACTGCATCTAAAGCAATCTACCGAACAGAACTCGAACCATTCCTGCCCAGCGTATACCACGTGCCTTACGCTGATGTGTATCATTCTTCGCATCCAGATGACCCAGCTAAATGTGTTGATGAATCGCTGAAGACGCTGGAGACTGTGCTGGATAGGTTGATATTGCCATCACAGGTTGCAGCCATTATCGTGGAACCAATCCAAGGGGAGGGAGGGTACATTGTACCTCCAAGAGATTTCTTGGTTCGCCTTCGGGAATTATGCACTCGCCACCAGATTCTCTTGGTATTTGATGAAGTTCAAAGCGGGTTTGGTCGAACTGGAGAATGGTTTGCGGCTCAAGCCTTTGGCGTGGAGCCAGACATTTTGGCTATTGCGAAAGGAATTGCAAATGGTTTTCCGTTAGGCGCGGTCTGCGCTCGTGCTGAATTGATGAGTCAATGGAATCCGGCTGTGCATGGCACAACTTTCGGAGGCAACCCCGTGTCATGTGCGGCTGCGGTGGCAACAATTGAAACGATCCGGGATGAAGGATTATTGGAGAAGACGAAGAGAAGCGGCGAATACCTGCTAAGCCAACTCAAAGAGTTGAAGCGAAAACATCCAGTGATAGGAGACGCGCGAGGCCTAGGATTGATGACGGCTATTGAATTTATCGTGCCAGGAACAGATAGAGAGCCTAACGGGCCAGCCGCGAAGAAAGTTCTCAACGAAGCTCTCTCGCGCGGTATGCTGCTATATCCGTGTGGGTTGCGCAGCCACGCACTTCGCCTATCCCCGCCTCTGAATGTGACTCGCGAACAGATTGATCATGCGATGGAGATTCTGGAACAGAGTTTGCAAACGATCGTAGAGTGACTAATTCAACCTGTCGTTATGGCGACGTGGCGTATTGTACGCTGAGGCGCCGGTCAGGTTTTTTCTAGCATCGCCCTGTTGACTATGCCTTTCGGCAGTTCGCCATTCAAGACGCGAATAATTTCTTCAATCGGTATTCGTTGTCTGTCCATGTCAGCCTCAAACGAGTTGAATGCTGTGTGGGGAGTTGCGAATACTTGTTCCATGTGTAGTAATGGTTCCGTAGGGTCTGGAGGTTCCTTCTCATATACGTCGACGCCGGCGCCGGCAACTTTGCCTGACTGCAATGCTTCTACGAGTGGATCGTGATCAATGATTCCTCCTCGGCCGCAGTTGATGATGAAGACTCCGTCCTTCATCTCTTTGAATTGCGTTGTTGAGATCATGTGCCGAGTTTCGTCGGTAAGTAGGGAGTGGATGGAAATTATGTCTGCTGTGTGTAGGAGTTCTTTAAGTTCAACCAGTCTTATGCCTGGAAGGCTGCCTCCGGGCACGTACGGATCGTACGCGATGACTTGTAATCCGAAGGCTCTTGCTCGTTCGGAGACTGCTCTTCCAATCTTACCAACTCCGATTAGTCCAAGAGTTCTGCCTCGTAGACGATGTACTGGTCCAACCTTCTGATAGCTCTCAAAATCTGCTCCTAACTTACTCAGCCTCTGCATCTTCCTCGTAATGGTGATGAGAAAACCAAGTGTCTGATCCGCCACTTCCTCAACACAATAGTTTGATACATTGCAAACGTAGATGCCCTTCTTGCTCGCGGATTTCAAATCGATATGATCGTACCCGGTGCTTAACGTCACGATTATTTTGCATCTTTCCATCTTATCTATGATACCTGGGGTTATTGGTCCCGTGTTGACGTCAATGGTTACGGCGTAGGCGTCGTTGAGTATCCTTCCGAGTTCTTCGCCCTTTGGAGCGTGTGGTAGGTTTACTATTTCCAGATTCTTGTAATCGCTGAGCATGTTGCGAGCGAAGTCTTCGAGTTGAGGTGAGTATACACTGTCACATAGGATGATTTTTAATTTTGAACTTTTCAAACAATCATCTCTTAATTCATAATTGAGAATTTGGATAGATGAGTGCTCGGCACATACATTTAGGTAATGAATAAGGAAAGTTGTTTTGGAAAGTCAGATTCCGTGCATGGCCTCGAATTACGCCCGAATGTGAATCCAGTTTTCAGCCCAGCACCTTGAGCGATTGGAAGCAGCGCGCTAAACGCGTCGACCGAAGTCTTCGCGCGTACACGCCTGCTCCATCAAACCCATCTTCTTTGGGAGCCCTTGTCCAACCCTGACGCCCGTTACCGGGTGTCTTGGATTAGAATGGCTGCCTTTTTTCGGGAGAGGCTTCAGGCTTAGATGCTTTCAGCCTTTATCCTCGACAGCGTGGCTGCCCGGCAGTGCCCTGTCGGACAACCGGTAAACTAGAGGCTGCGATACCCCGTTCCTCTCGTACTAG
>CAYWMG010000053.1:0-2094 GCA_964459245.1 uncultured Candidatus Bathyarchaeia archaeon | reverse complement strand
CTATGGATTGCTGGCAGCAACTATCTCCCTGGTTACGTAGCCGTCACCGGCGTATACCAACAGACGACACCCTGCGGAGGAACAGCACTATCAGTCCTATCAATCAACCCAGCATACACAATCATGCCATAAAACCCTGTGACATCCGTCCACGGTTAAAGCTCGCTGGCTTCCTAGTTCCTTAATTCTGCTCGATCCATAACTACGTGTTGTTGTAGAGGCTTGTGGCTGTGAAGTGGTAATTCTAGGCTACGAATGGGGGCGTTGAAAAGGTGGGCGTAGCTTGAATGTTTTGCTTCTGCATTTGATTATGAAATTTCCAGCCAACCAATTTACGAGATGTCTAAATATGTTACGCAAGTCAGAATATTAGAGCATCAGTTGCAACTACTCCTAGTCTTCAACCGAAGTCCACTTTGTTTACTCTTCTCATTGTTACTTGCGAGTTTAATTCTGTCATCAGTTACGGTTGGTCAAGCACAATCAATCGTGAACTTTACTGAGTATACAATTCCCACTCCTAGGTCCGGTCTGCATGATGCAGTTTCCGATTCCAAGGGTCACATCTGGTATACTGGTCAATACAGCAACAAAGTTGGAGTTCTAGACCCTTCAACAGCACAATTCCAAGAGTTTGTCGTGCCCACTTCTGATTTTGGTCCGCACGGCCTTACCATAGCACCAGGAGACATACCGTGGTTCACTGGCGTTAGCTCTGGAAAGATTGGGAAGTTAATTCCATCTACTGGGATGATTACCGAATTCACTGTTCCCACACCTCAATGCAGCCCACACACACTTCGATTCGATTCAGGCGGGCGTCTGTGGTTTACTGAAGAGACTGGGAACAAAGTTGGATACTTCGATCCCTCAAAACAGAGTTTTGAAGAATTCACGATTCCGACACCTCGTTCTACACCATATGGATTAGATATAGATAATCAAGGTCAGGTATGGTTCGCTGAACTTTCTGGATCCAAAATCGGTCTCGCAAATCAAGCATCGGGGGTGACTGCAGAATTCCCAATTCCCACCGTTGGAGGAGGAAGCCGCAGAGTTGCGATAGACCAGTCAGGAAAGGTGTGGTTCACCGAGTTCTTCGCCTCAAAAATTGGGGTATTCGATCCTGGGAAGAAGACCTTCCAAGAGTGGGAAACTCCGACTAAAGACGCTGGAACCTATGCTATCGTCATAGATGGACATGGATTGATCTGGTTCAGCGAATACAAAGCAAACAATGTCGCTTACCTCAATCCGACTACCGGCATAATCAGAGAACTCCCACTCCAAACCCCTCACAGCAACATCAGATTCATGTCCCTGCATCCGGATGGTCGGGTTATATACGCAGCGAGCGGATCGGACATTATCGGTCTCATATCCAACGAAGAATCTACTCAAATCACGCAGACAAGGCTGCAGGAGGAAAATCAAACCTTCTCGATACCTGAGGCCTTATTGCTAACTACGACGGTAGGCGTGCTAGCAGCCCTCTTCTTTCTCCGAAGACGAAGAAACCAGCATAACTAGTGTTCCATTACTGGTGTCAAGCCTAGCTGAAACATGCCGGTAACGGTCAGATTGGCGATTCATCTCAGTTCTTTGCTAATACCGGAACGTTTCGAACGATGCAGAGATGATTCAGAACAAGAGAACCTATGCAACAGCCTTTTTCTTTCTCGAAAACTAGAGATTAGGAGTGTTCTAATGGTTCAATGGCTTAATTGTTCTTTTCTTCTCACGGAAATATTTCTCGACTAGCTGTCTTGCCTCCTCACGAGTGCTCATCTTTCTAGTCATCCCCGTTTAGATAATAATACGTAGAATTGGATTGTTAAATCATATGAACGAATCGTCTTAGGGCGTGTGGGGGCACATTTCTCAGCGCCATAACTCTTGGTAGGGTAGCTTGATGTCGAAGGCTAGTATGAAGGTGTTCTGGGGTCATGAAGTGTGGTGTCTCGTTCTTACGATTATGAAGCCTATACAGAGTGCGACCATTATCACGATCAGGATGGCGGCATAGATATAGTTGGTTGATGTTGATGATGGTTGCTGCTGGGTTAGGCTTGACTGTGTAAGGTAGATGAGTTG
>CAYWMG010000052.1:0-6763 GCA_964459245.1 uncultured Candidatus Bathyarchaeia archaeon | reverse complement strand
ACTCTCACTTCAAGTGGTAAAGTAGTTCAAATCCTTTAGATATGTAAGATGTCTCACTCATCGGTGTCCTCCTCTGATTCTTCTGCGTCGTCTTCTTCGCTGACTTCTTCTGGCTCTTCCTCGTCCAATGATGCGTTGGCTTTTGGCCTATCGCAAGAATCATTTTTGGGGAGGGTTTGGTAATTGTTGACGATTTCTAGTACGTAGGTCTCGGTCTCGCAGTAGCGTCTACTATCTTTAACCATTTTCTGAATGGTGCCAATTTTTTGAACTGGGTTCATTGTTGCTCCCTCTTGAGTTTTATCGAAATCTCAGATTCGGAATGGAACCTTAATTGGATTCTGGGATTCTCATTCGAGAAAGCCTTTGGTGGCCATGAGTTCTGCGGTGAGTATGGCAGTTCCGGCGGCTCCTCGTATTGTGTTATGTGATAGGAGTGTTAGTTGTATTGACTTGTCATCGATTCCGTTTCGTATTCGCCCCACAGTGACGCTCATGCCGGGAACTGTGCCCGCCAATCGATCAAGTCTAGGTTGTGGTCTGTCCTGCTCTCTTCGCACTATGATGGGTTGTTCGGGTGCAGTTGGGAGTTTTAGTTCCTGAGGAGTTCCTTGGAAACTTTCCAGTGTGCTTATGAGGGTGTTTGGTTCTATGGGGTTCTCAAATTCGCAGTATAATGTTTCTGTATGCCCATCTATTACTGACACTCGGTTGCATGAGATGCCAAGCTGAACCTTGTGGGGGTCAATGCGATTGCCGTTATAGTTTCCCAGTATTTTCTTAGCTTCTTTACTCACTTTTTCTTCCTCGTTAGGTATGTATGGCAATACGTTGTCTACTATGAGTAGAGATGAGACTCCTGGATATCCAGCCCCGGACAATGCTTGCATCGTGGTGACAATTGCCTTCTGCAAGGGGAATGAATCAATTATTGGCTTCAGAACAAGTGCTAAACCAGTGACAGTACAGTTTGGTGTTGTCACTATGCCCCTCTTCCATCCACGTGTCTCTCTTTGAGATTCCAGAAGATTCAGATGGCCTGGGTTGATCTCAGGTATCATGAGTGGAACATCAGGATCTGCACGGTGGGCGCTCGCTTCACTAACTATTGCAAAACCTGCTCGTGCAAACGTAGGCTCAATTTGTCTGGCCACTTCAGATGGAAGAGCAGAGAAGACTACATCACAACCATTCGCTGATTCCGGTACGGCCTTCTTGACTTCTCTCTTCGCAGTCTCTTCAGGGATGGGTTCTGAGAACAACCATTTCACGGCGGCGCCATACTTTTTCCCAGCTGATTTTCCTCCCATTAATGTTTCCAATCTTAAGAATGGGTGGTGACTCAGCATGTTTATGTACCGTTGACCAACGGCACCAGTAGCGCCAAGCAGTCCGACTTTGAGCTCTTTCAATTAAGACTCACGAAGTAAGTGCAATTAATCACGAAATGCGACTTATTAATTGATTTACGAATCATCCATGAAGCTGGTCTTCGATATGATGGGCCTCTCCTTTAATGTCAGTCTGAGCTAATCTGTTGGTCGAGCGTTGTTATCATGCCAGATTTGGCGAAGAAAGCGATTGAGATTGATAGTGAGACAGGTATCTCGAGTGGCTTCCTGAGCTATGGAAAGGCGAAGCTACCTTTTCCCAATAAGTTTGCAACCACTACGGAGTTGAACGCTACTCGAATTGTGGATCTAAAACAAGATTTTCCCACGGAGCTCGTAATTGCTGGGAAACTAATCTATCCGGAAACGCTCAAACGTCTGTTGAAGGAGGAAGATTTTCTAAAGGAGTTCGCCAGACGTCTGGCTCGGGAAACCTCTTTTCATGAGGACTCCTTGAGCGCATTGTTCTTCGTTCTGAAAGGAGAATCTGAAATCACTGATACAGGAGACCTAAGAACAATTCTGGACTTGCAGTACTTTGCTGATCTAGATATCATTACGGTGCAACAGAGCCCTAGCATCCCTCCCAACGACTTCTTAGCTCAATACCGATTTGCCGAAAGGTGGATGGATAACCGAGGTCTTGACAAACCTCTGATGCCTGTTCTTGCCCCCTCACCTGACATTATGGAATTCGAGAATACGCTGAAGCATATACTGAAGCGCGAACCGAAAGCTCTCGGTTTCGATATGAGAGGCGGTTTCTATTATCATGCCCTTCGATCTATTGAGGCAATTAAAAATAAACAACCCGAACTCTGGATACATGCCTTTCAGATTCCGCCGAAGATTAGATTTGCACGCTCTCTTCTGAGATGCTCTGAGGGGATGATCTTGCCATTTTTTGGTGTTGATAGTTATAATAGGTGGGTGGTTCCTCCGCCTCCAATTCCATTGACAAAGGACAAGATCAACAAGTTCGATTCTACTAACTGGGGTGTGTTTAAGCGTCGAGAATGGAGCAAAGAGTACGGTGCTCAACTTCATTGCACCTGTCCGATGTGTAACAAGCGGAAATTACATGGGTTCTATCTAGGGGAAGTTTTGACAGTATTGGGGAGGAGTAAAGTCCACGACCATTATGCTCAGCGAGAGCAACTCTTCAAATTGGCCGGTCATGTAAAGTCGGGCAATGCTAGGAATTTTGTTTCTAAGAAACGATATCCTAATGATTTCTTGAAACAGGTAAAAGAGTCTGACAAGGCTACAGCTTAACCTCAGCCATCTTAGTCATCAAAGTCTTTAGGTCAACCTCGGATTGAGTGCGCCAGCCTATAGAAGTCACGCCTGCGTCATCTTCCTCAAGGTATCCTGTACGAAGAAAAACATCCACGAGCGTCACTGCTTTCCACTTACCGAACTTGTTGGACAGGAGTCTTTCTAGATCTTCCCGCGGGGCTTTTCCCTGCTTTGAGAGTAAGTAAGCGATCGACGCAGCGAGGGCCGCAAGATTATCGATACGCCATCCTATCATCTTTGCTTCCTTAAGCCCGAGGCTTCCTTTCAAAGTAATGTAATACCTAGTCATATCTGCAGGATGGATCTCTCCTTCTTGCGTAGTCTCCATGGAACTGGATTCCTTAACCTTCTTTATCTCCAAGTCGAGCTCGGATAGAAGTTGGTTGAGCTGTTCAATTACTTGCTCGAAGTTCTTGCCAAGTTTTTCCTTTAACTCCCATTCCTTGGCTCCCGGCATCTTGCCACGTCGAAAGAGTAGAAGATGAATCGCACGCTTCAGTCTATCCGAGTAAAAGTTCTGGGCAGTTTCTTTATCCTGCATGATCAGTCGCTCCGTGGAATAGGAATGGGGAAACTAGTCGCGCTTGGTTTGGCTTTTCCGCTTGGTTGATCAGTAGGCACTAGCGATAACTCATCCTCATGAACATGTAGTTTCACGTAATCGTAAGTTACCAGAAAGCTTACAAGATATGCGCGGTTAACCGTTTCTTGATACTCTGGTTTCCTGATAAAGTTCCAGTAACCCACATACCCAGATGATTTGTAGACATCACGGAGTTCATCTAACAACCTTGTAAGTTGCTGATCAAATTCCTCACCGCGTATTCCTAGGCCAATTAGAGTATCATTACTTGCAGGCGAGGGTTGTTTACTATCCATGTGCTCTCTTCTTTTCCACCTCGCAGCGATTGGGAGCAAAGCGTTCCAATAATTGATGGCATTTACGAGTGTCTGTTCCGTGAGTTGTTCCATCTCTGAAAGGGGATGCCAACTTTGCAGGAGGACTTCGGCAAGGCGTTTCTCGCTCATCCGATCTATCTTTCTCGCGATAAATTCAGGATCAGCATAAAGCATGCTCGATTGAAATTTCAGTTGGGTATTCTGTAGTCTGACAACCTCTGATAGTCGATTTAGTGTATGTGCGTCGAGACAGTGATCTGCGAAGGTCTCCCAGAAAGGAAAATATTGTCTAAGTGTCTCAACGCCTAGTCTGACATCGAGGAAGAATGGATTAAATTTTCTCTCTGATATGGCTTCACAAGTTTCCACTATCTCTTTGAGTTCGCGCCTGCCGCTTGCATATGAACCTCTTTTGACTTGGTTTTTCTCACTCAAACATTTTCAACTCGCTAACTGAAGAGGACCCCTCTATGTTTTGTACAACAATCACATGACATTCATTGGTGATGTTGACTTGGCCGGGGGTAATGGCGAGGTACTGATCTTGAGTTAGATTCTTCGAACTTGCAATTATCAACTGAGTCACTAGTTCTCTATTCTTAGGATCCATGTGAACGTCGAATTCATCGATCGCTCGGAAGGGGGAGGTAATGTGCTGTTGAAGTGCCAATAGAAAGGCCATCATCGCAATACTTCGTTCACCTCCACTTTGGGTGAATGCATCCAGCGGAGTGGGTTTGTTACCTTTGAAGCCCACTAAGATTTCCATTCCAGAATTTTCTATGTCTCGAGAAGAGACAAGCCTAATGCTTCCGTCAGCACCAACAGTGGCAAGTATTTCGTTATACTTGCCTGTCAATTCTTCTAGAAAGTTGGTTAGCACATCTCTCCACCGCGTGAGGCGTTTGTCAAGTTCAGCGTTGACTTCTTCCCGATTCTTGGCTACCTGTGTGGCCTTCTGACGTAAATCTTCATACACTTTTGCGTACGAAGAGTACATCTTCTCTACGTCTTCAGAAATATTGGCTAGAGGGCGCATTTGCTGTTCAACGGCTCCGATCTCAAACATAATCTCCGTAATTTTCTTAGGCGAGGCAGTAATAGGTCCAGCCTGTTCTGCCTGTGCCAGCATAGGGTCCAACTCTTCTCTTGCAAGGCGAACTTGCGCTTGGAGTTCTCTAACCTCTTCAGCAAGCAGCTTCTTCTTGAACTCTGAAACTTCGTATTCGACCTTGGTATCGATAAGCCTAGTTAATGCATCTTCAAGCCGGCCGCTCGAGTCAGCCATCTTTTCGCTGAGAGAGGCAGATTTCTCTTTATTCTTAGATAGACTTCTCTGCGCATTATCCGCAGTCTCTTTCCATGAAGATCGTAACCTATCAATAGTCTCGTTGTGCTGGTCAGTGTCAGTTTGGAGGATTGATTCGAAGTTACGTTGCAAATTAGTTGCCCACTCCAGGTTAGTCTCGTGCCTAGTTATTTCCTTCACCAGCTCAATGCGCTGGTCCTGAAGCTCAGCTCGTCCAAAGCTAAGTTCATCATATTTGGTTTGGCGTTTCTTTTTTGTTTCCTCTAACTCTTGCATCTTGCTGTCTGTAGACTGTAGCGCTGTTAGTTTTGAGTCAATACGCGCGTTAAGATGATCTAATGCCTCCTTCCGTTTGTTTATCCTGCTCCATAGTAATTCTAACTTGAGCGTCTCAAGTCTCATTTCTAGCTGCTTCTTCTGCAGAAACCTATCATATTCACGTTTCCAGAAGTCTTGAGTTTCTTTTGTTGACTCAAGAACCTGTGCGAGTGATTGTTCCTCGCTGGCTACGCTGTCTAATCGATTTTTTGCGTCAAGTACTTCTTCCCGGTAGGATTGGAATCCAACTGCTTCCTCGAGCATTCGTAGCTTATCTTGAGCGCTGACCGCGGCAAAACGTCCCACCATGAATTGATGCATAATTATCAGGCTATTGTCAGGATTAAGGCCGAGAATTTTGAAAACGTCTGTGACGTAGGATTTTGGCACAGGTTTCTCTTGAACCAAGTAGTAATATGCACCGTTTTGTTTGAGAACTCGTGTCACAGTGACCGTATCAGAATGGAATCGAGGGAACGGCTTCTTGTCTCCGGAATTGTTGATGACGAGAGTGATTCTGGCTTCGTCCGTGCCCCATTTGATTAGATCGCTTAGCCTCTTTGATCTCTCCGTGTATGCTTGCCCTAACACAATAGAGATTGCGAGGAGAATAGATGACTTCCCTGCACCGTTTGGTCCACAAACGAGATTCAGGCCTAGTTCTAGGGGTACATACGCGTTCTCGTATGACATGAAGTTTGTGAGTACTACACCCTTTATCATCTAGCCCGTACTGCCGTTTGAGTACTCACCTTTCCTCGCTGCGTAAAAAATGTTCAGGGTTCGACCTCATGCATATGGCACTCAGTGTTTCTGCATTACGCTGATATCCACGTGTTATTATTTTCACTTCATCACGTGTTGAAGGAAATGTAACTTTATATAAGGATCTGACTTCACGAATGCCACCAGGAGTGAAGGAGACGGTTTGCACAGGCTCGGCAAAATCCTGCATTATTCAAAGAGCCGCAGCCTGATAGTAAAGTGCGACGAAGCGCGTTTTGTGAAGATGGGAACGAAAGCGTGTGATAGTAAGCTCAAGGAAATTGGTAAAGTTCATGACATCTTTGGGCCGGTGTCCACGCCTTACTTGGCTGTCAAGCCAACGAGTTCTTCACCAACTAAATTCGTAGGTCGTATTGTTTACTCTCTCGATTAAGGCAGATGAAATAGTGTCAGAAGAGTTTGATGGAGAAGCAGGCGAAGCGCTACAGTCACCGAGTAAGATTCGAGTTTGCCCAGAGTGCGGCGGACCGAAACTTATGAGAGATTACGAAGCAGCTGAAATTGTCTGCGTGGCCTGTGGGTTCGTAATTGATGAAAAATTAGCGGACACTCGGCCTGAATGGAGGGCTTTCGATGACGAACAGAAGTCGAAGCGTGCCCGCGTTGGGGCTCCTCTGACATATACTATACATGACAAGGGGCTCTCTACAGTTATTGATTGGCGTGACCAACGCGCTTTAGGAAAGCGGGCTACTGCAACACAGAGGCTGGATCTTTACAAGCTTCGAAAGTGGCAGAGCAGAGTACGAGTTTCTGACGC
>CAYWMG010000051.1:0-4067 GCA_964459245.1 uncultured Candidatus Bathyarchaeia archaeon | reverse complement strand
TCCTTTTCCGCGCAGACTCGCATCTGTTCGTCGGTAATGTTGCGTATATGATCACAGAGTACCTTCGAGTTTGAATGGTCATAGATGACAGGATCTTTGGAGACTTCCATAACTTGCATGCTCGTCTCGTAGCCAACGTGTGAGAGTGAGATGACCATTCGGAGTCTGTTCATGGCTTCCACCCATTCGACTCCTAGGCTGCTTAAGCCATCATCCTTCTTCTCACCGCATCCGCTTCCAAACTGGTTTCGCCGCTGGTAAGTGGGCTGCATCGTTCTCATTCCTAGTCTTTCGCAGAAATCCAAGTTGCTGAGGTTCAGTCCCAAGAATCCTGCTGCTTGAGATCCTAGAATTACTGCGACTGCACCATCCTGTTTCGCTCTGCGAATTTCCTCAACCGTCTTGACAAGCCGCATCTTTGAGGGTTCGAAGGCTCTGAGGCGCTGGAACCATTCCGCCAGTTCACGAACCGCTTGTGAGATGCTGAAGCATTCAACGTCAGGAATAGTCACCTTGATTGCAGCAATTCCGCCAGCCCTCAATGATTGTAAATAATTCTCATCGAACTCTCCCGGATAAACAGCGTTCAAACCGTCAACGACTATTGTGTCCCGACTCAGTTGCAGCGCCCTATCCTTTGCCGTCGTCATAACAGGATCCGTCTTTCAGAATCACAGACCCTTCCTGATGGGTACATTGTTTTGGCCTGAAATTCAGTGTTGAGAAGCAACTGAATCAATATGAACTGAAGTGACGCAAGTCGGCCATAGAAGTCAAATCTCTTTAATTCTCTTGAGTTCCGCGAATGCGATCATCGCAGTTCCTAAGAACTGGAGTACACTTCTCTTCAACGAAAACAATCCTTAGAATTCTCAACCCAACGTCTGAAATCAGCATCATCTAGAAGATGAGCATAAGGAGGCCTAGGAACTTGAGTGGTAATCAACCTAACATGGAAAAGGCCATTCGTGGTTAAGAGTGTGATGTACCCCACATCGAAATCCGAGTGGGATCCACCAATATCGCTGGTACGATTCAGATGCCTTCCGTCTGATTATCCTCAGCAGGCTGAGCGGCCATCTATCACCTCTTATACTCGCATATACCCTTAATAGTTTCACATAGTGCAGGGAATCGTTGAGCAGCAATGGCAACTACTACGATCCCACTTGAGAAGGACACCAGGGATCGTCTGCGGTCGCTTGGAAAGAAGGGAGAAACGTACGACCAGATCCTGAAACGGCTCATGTCGATTGCTGAATATGAGGAGTTTATTGAAAGACAGTACGAACGCCTCAAGGATAAGAAGGCCTTCGTCTCTTTGGACGAGCTTTGATTGCGGTTCGCAGTGAAACTTCACCGAAGCGTCTTCAAATCCCTGGATAGGATGGAGCCGAAACTTCGAGAACGAATCAAGGCCGCACTTCGAAAGCTTTCGGAGAATCCGTACGAGTCGAGAGCCGGCGTTGATATAGTCCGACTTGCGGGAACGAAGGGTAGACAAGACCTCTACCGCTTGAGGGTTGGCGATTATCGGGCGATATATGCAATCGAAAGTAAAGTGGTCTACGTCACGGATCTACTTCACAGAGGAAAAGGGTACGATTGAGGCTACCTGCTCAAACGCCTGCGACATGATTTCGGCAAGGCGCCCCACGTCCGTATATCCCTGAAACGCATCCATTAAGGCACGAGGTGGTCGGCCCGGTGGGACCTAAACTTATCTTAGCCACTTCCCTCAACAGGCCTCGTAACTGGACGCAAGTCCGCCATAGAAGTGAAATTTGTTGCAGAACTCAAGAGAATTAATTTGTCACCATCGACATTGCAAATAAGTAATCATTAGGATGGGTATTCGAAGTTTCGAGACGCCCGCAACGTAAACCCAATTCGAGAGTCGAGGAGGCAACGGATACTTGAGACCATCATTAACCATCGTTACCGCGTTCAAGTATGCATAGTGCCATCCAACCGCTGAGCCGGCAACTCCGAAGACTATGCTGAAAGTCAACTGGTCTGGGGCAGCCCAATGGGAGCTTGCGTATTCCCTGGCGATGTTAAATTTCTGGTAAACCCACACTCCAGACTGTGTGGGTATGAAGACGATTCTATGGTTTAACAATGTCTCAGTGCCCAGCAACCGGTCTGAGAAGACGAAGCTGAGCGTGTGAATACCATCATTCACTTCCACAGAGAGAACGACAGATGTCTTGTTGAATGGGTCAGCATCACATCGACATGGCTCTTTCAAGATCCATACGCCAACACTCGAGTTTAGAAGAGACGATAATCGGCTGCCGTCCAATGTTTGGAAGAGGCTCTCATAAACCCATCTTGAACCAGCGCCGCTCTGGAGGATTCCAAACGTTACCGCATCTCTACCCATCACGACGCTCCCGTTAACCCTCGTCCTGTCATCCACACCCTTTACCGACTCAGAGTTCCAAACAAGAAGCCGTTCTCTCGAGTCGTTGCTCCAAAGTTTGAAGTTAGGGTCAAGGATTGGTGGAGGCCCAGAGCTTGTGCCCTGCAAATTCAGGAACGCAAATCCAGCCGCGATCATGAGTAGAGCAACCGAGATGAGGGCGAAGTATCTTCTCAGTTTGCTCGTTCTCAACGTGACCGCCCCGGTCTCTGGCTCTCCGCCTTATACCATAGAATCAGGGATGCCAACATCAACGGCATCCAGTAGATAACGTAACTCGTTAATGCTCTATATGAGAACCATAAGATAATGCCAGGCAGAATCCATACTACATACCTCAGTTTCTCGAAGTAGACATAGTAATTGGCGGCGAGGACGATTAGGATGCTGAATGCTAGTATGGAGTAGAAGACTCTGCCCACCTGGATTAGGCCTACCTGTGAGAGTACCGCTGGTCCTTGGCTTAGGATTATGAGATCCGACGAGATTGGGGTCATTATGTTACGGAACCAGCCGGCAGCGTCACCGTAGGCGAAGGGCAGGTTAACGAGCGTAAAGATCGCCAAAGCCGGTGCTAGGAAGGTTCCAACCCGTCGAAGCCTCTCATGATTCGTCCTCAACCTTCTGTTCCGAAGAACGTAGATCACTAGAAATGGTGCGAGAAGCCAGGGTGGCTGTTTTATGGCAGAAGCGATGCCGTAGAAGACTCCCGACAGTTCAGGTCGTTCATCCAAGTTGAACGCGGCGAGGAGGAGCGGAAGCACCCAGAGCATATCGGAGACGCTCGAGGCGGTGAAGTTGATCATCAAGTCTGAACCGGCGAAGAGTGGCAGGATCAGCATCGGCCTCAGGTTCCTGGGGCATTTGAATAATAGTAAGAAGACGACGCCCAACTCGAACGCCACGAGAACCCACCTCATATCCCTCAATCCCGCCAGGACGAATGGAACGAAGATTAGGAAATGTAAGGAAGGATACTGGAAGGTTGCCAGGAAACTTCCCGAAGTCAATGGAGTAAGGTCGGAGGGTTGAACTCTATACATGGCTAAGGCTACGGTCAAATCCTGAGTGTACGGGTTGAGGCCCCTCGTCACTAGAACCGCCGCGTACTGGCTGAAGGCCAAGACGTCGGTTCTGTACGATCCTCGGTAAGCTATCTCCGCAACCACGTACACACTCACAAGGGATGCAAGCACCAACGGAACCAGCGGAAAATTTCTGAACCTGAACACTGTAGAAGATGGCGCGAGTGCTAACGCGATCACAAAGAGTGAGACGCCATAGATCAATAAGGTTAGAACAGCAACCTCCGGATGAAGATCCGCCCGACCACGGTTCCAGTCCTGAAAACCCTCGTACAAGGAGAATTGGCCCGCGAAGAGAAAGGAGAGCCTGAGTATGAAGGACTCATACCTAACCTGTCTTGACGTACTCACGTTTCTCCTCTCGCTCTCGACCGCGTCCGAGCACGTTTAGTTCGTTTGTGGAGTAGTTCAATGACTGGAAGGTTCAGCATGATCATGGCAACGATGGCGACTATGAGCCAACTGACCACGACGATGCTCTCTGAACGTGCGGGACGGAAGAATGGTTGCGCCGTCATCACTCGCCTCACCTCCTCCGTATGGCCTTGCCCTATGAT
>CAYWMG010000050.1:0-5488 GCA_964459245.1 uncultured Candidatus Bathyarchaeia archaeon | reverse complement strand
AGTTCGATCCAAAGACGGGGGCGATGGTGAAGTTTCCAACGCATTTTCCGCCAAGAGAAGTCTATCCTATCTCGTTAGTGAATGATCTACTCGTTGATCATGGTGGGCGCGTCTGGTTTGCTGAACACGGTGGGAACAGCGTCGGATATTACATGCCAGAAGAGAGAAGGATGGTGGAGTTCCCGATCCCTACAGGCCCCATCAGTACAATTCTTTGGCTGGCTTTGGCTCCGAACGGCGACGTTTGGTTCACTGAATGGAGTGGAAACAAAATCGGCGTCGTTCATTCAAACCTTCCAGTGCCTCCATCAGTTTTCACACCCATTAGTTCACTAACGCTGAATGAAGGTCAGGAAGTGGTGATCCCGGTGCAGGTAAAGATTCTGCATGATATGTTTGGGAATGGTACTTTACGTTACGCTTGGGGATCCTACAATCCAAGGGATATCTCTGGGACAATTTCGCCACAATACTTGACGCTGACAGGCTCAAGTGAGGTCTCTGCAGAAGCACGATTGACGGTTTCAGCAACAACCGAACCTGGCAATTACACACTGGCCTTGGGTATTGAAACGGGATCGGTTAATGTGTGGACAATGGTTTCAGTGAAAGTTGTTAGGGCGAACGCTACCAATCGTGTCTTGCTCCAAGAGGTTGCTGGTCTCGGCGTGGGATTGGTACTGATCTTATCAATCTATGTGCTGCTTAGGCGTAAGCGGCCCGATCGAATCCACCGCCCATGAATTCTCAGGTTCGACTTTGAATCTCAATCCTTCCACAAATCTACGAAATGTCTATAGCGGCATCGCAAGAATGAAGTGTAACTCATGAAGCATCATTGAGCCCTATGCTGCAATAAAGCAAGAGTAGACATTGAATGATTGTCCTTAAGGGGCTGACAAAAATCTATGGTCGTCTTAAGGCAGTGGATGACGTAAATCTTGAACTATCATCCGGAGATTTCACATTCATCGCAGGTCGATCGGGGAGCGGTAAAACCACTCTCTTGAGTATGGTTGCCGGATTAACGAAACCAACCTTCGGGTCTGTCTTCATCAACAATATTGATGTCTGGAGCTTGAACGACAAGGAGTTATCAGCACTTCGTAACACGAAGATCGGGTTCATGTTTCAGGGCGGGTACGTAATACCAACCCTAAGCGTGATCGATAATGTTATGCTGCCAACTGTTTTCAAGAATGTTGACTTTGACGTTTATGAAAAGTCTATGAAAATGCTTGAGAAGGTTGGTTTATGCCACTCTGCAGACCGCTTGCCCAATGAACTCTCCGGTGGAGAGCGTAGAAGAATTAGCATAGCACGAGCCTTAATGAACGACCCTGAGATCATCTTGGCAGATGAACCAACAGCCGAATTGGATGCGGAGACAGAGGTGGAGATCATGCGGTTGCTGGGTGAGATACACCGTATGGGGGGTGTGACTATGTTGATGGTATCTCACAACTATGATCTAGCGAGTTACGCGACGAGACGATTTAGAATGAGCCTTGGAAGGCTTACAGAGGCAGGAATGGGAGATAACATTGTCTAAGAATGGCTGAATCAGGTGGGTTTGCTGAAAGCGAGGGGCGGTTGATAGGAGTTTGATAGGAAAGGCTGAGAAGATTACGATTTTTCTGATACTTTTGATCGCCGCAGCTATTTGCTTGCCAATCTTCTCCAATCGCCTCTCTTCAGTTCGAGATTCTGCGGCGTTGAGTGTGACGCCGCAAGAGTTTGATTCACTCATAATTAGTGCAGATAGGGTTGCAGCATTCTTCTCAACCATGGGTTGCTTTGACTGTAACAGAATGAGGCCACTCTGGCAAGCGCTTTCGTTGAAGTATAGTGATTCGATAAGTTTCATTGAAGTGAAGTACAGTTTGATGACGTCACAGGTATTTGATCGGTATGATGTTTCGGAGACCCCAACTTTCATTCTATTTATGGGAGGCGCGAACGTATCAAGGTATGATGGTAGTTTTGCATCACCTGATAAGATGAACCAGTTTCTGCAGAAGGTGTTATCTTATGGAACTGGTCACGCCATCAGATCGTCAGCATTTGGCAATCAACCAACTCTTCTTTCAGCGTCTGAGTCTCCTTCATTATTGATTTCAATGATCTTAGGTGTCAGCGTCTTCGCTTCTCCTTGTGTTCTACCACTGGTACCAGGATACTTGGCATTCCTCTTTGCGAGGGAAAAGAAAGGTGAGAGGAGAATAGGCGTTGCGTCTGCTTCATCTCTTGTCTTTGGAGCAGCCAGTATTTTGTTGGTCGGCTTCATTTTCATTATCTTGGGTGATGTGTTCTGGAGTTTACTGTTAACGGGGGAACTTCTAATTTCCTTCACGCTATTGGCGCTTGGGTTGGCTGCGCTCTTGAACGTAGGTATCCTCAGCACAGCTCCAAAGAGTCTGAACGTTTCTTCAGGTGCAGGCGGGTTTGCTCGTCGCGTTTCCGTTTATTCCCTACTCTTCGGCTTTCTTTCATTAAGTTGTAGCCTGCCCTTCTTAATCGGTGCATTGTTAAACATACTAGCTGGAGTAGACGTTTATTCAATGACACTTAGGTTACTCGCGTTTGCTGTCGGTTTCGCTTCCCCCTTGGCAGCCTTAACATACGCAACTGGAGCTGGCGTACGCATATCAGCGTTAAAGCTGAGAAGAGTGAGCAGCATCATGTCGAAGATAGGTGGAGCCAGTATGATTGCAGCATCATTGCTCCTATTGATAACCCTATGAAATTCGAGGTTTAGTGGTTTATCGAGTCGAAGTGGGGAACAGGAGACTAACACCGCGTTACTTGCTGAAGAGACGGCGGAGCCAGAGGGGAATGACTGTAGCATCTGATGCTAGGCACATGACGACCATGGCTGAACCCGCCTCGACTTGTTCGTAGTGAGGAAAATAGTTGTAAAGGACCGCTGGCGTGACAAGCATATACGCACCGAGGATGGCCATACCCTTACAACCTAAAAGGTAGGATAGGAATTTCATGTTCGACGATAGTCGCCTAAATCCCACGAAGATGAGCCCCCCCGCAAACAGCAGGAATGCATGCATCAATAGATGCAGCGGATGCTGAAGAAGAGCACCATCCACAATCGTTGGAACATACGATAGGGCAATTATCAAGAAACCAACGCTCAAACTGACTAACCCCTTCCTGTTGAACGACCTATTCACGCGACCGAGTCCGGAATATACACGGCCTAGGAACTCCGATAATAACCCGCCCACCGAGAGAAACGCATTGAGTGAACTTGCCAGCCAGTACCCAGCTATCAAGACCAGCATGTCAGAGGCCATCATCAAAACCAACGGGGCAACGTTAAGACTCGTCGATAGGGCGGCGAAGAGGTAACCGATCGGTTCAAGCCCAGGTGTGAGCATGGAGATTATCACTATTGAACTCAACACTAGAAGGAGCATGCCCCGACACATGGTGCGCCTAACCATCACATTGTACGAGTTATTCACATCCAAATGTCGGTCACACCCTTACCGATTACCAGGTAATAATCTCCTGAAAAACATAGTTGAGGCTGCAAACAGGAGAAAAGGGTGGCTACGTGTTCGGCTGAACAATAAGTCGCGAAACCAAGAAAACATGAACCGTGCAGAAAATGTTGCAGTAGACCATGAATGTTCCAAGCACGGTGGCTGTGAAGACGATCCTGTAGGCTTCGCCTGGCGCTACGGCTACACCGACAGGGAAGTAGGTGTCTATCGAGAAACCATGCAGCTGCGTTGTATCCATGTTGCAGACCAAGATGCGAACCACGTCACCCTGCTGAACTCGAATCACCGGCCACGGATTCGCAGGCGCTCCGTGGCCCATGCTATCATTGAACCCTGAAAGGTCAGCGATGATTAGAATGAACCCGGGCGGTCGATCACAAGTCGACTTAGTAACAATGGCGGCGTTGACAATATCGGACGATTGGGATGGTGGAACGACAATGATCCCAGTAACGAAGGCAGTGGCAGCGACGATTAATCCTACCAAGAGAGCGACGACAGCCGCTTTCCTACGAGAAAACATTCATGCCACGCCACCTCTCCCCATGTGTGCGCGAACTATTAATGATGCGATGCATAATTCTATCCTTCCACGTCCAAGCCATGCGCTACGAAATTTGTGCCAATTACCAAACGCGCCAATAGTTCGTACTAATGCGGTTCAAATTTCACCCAGCAGAGTATGAGTGGCTGTGGCAGATTTATGTCACTTAAAATTAAGACTACGAACTTCATAATCTGAGAGTTGTCAAGGGCCGACTGGTAGAAGTAATCATATTAGGAGTTTCTGTTAGTGTAGAATTTGTAGAATGCATTCTTCAGGTTAACGTAGGTCATGGTGTTGGTGGTGCAACAGTGACTTGATACGCGTTCCCAATTTTACCATCCACTTTCACACTCAACTTATGTGTACTGTCTGTGAATGTTTGACCCGTAGTCCAGACGGCATCTTCTAGAGTGGTGATTTTTGGGTGACTATTCATAACCTGCACTGATCCGACGAGAAGGTTCTCGTTAACGTAAGTGATCAGAACACCTTCTGCAGGTAGGGCGGAATCGAAGCCAGTTTTTGTTCTTACTTCAACTAGATAGTATTGGCTTTGATTTGCTGCGATAGTGGGCATTATCTTAAGGACGTGTACGTTGGTTGAAGCAATTTCAGTAGGATCAATCGTGAAAGTTGAGTTGACTCCAGGGTAGACTGTGGCAATCATGTGTCCGCTGATGAATCCTAGCTCAATCTTATCCCAGGCTATCATGTGAGCTGGACTTGAGCCACCCGGATGGCCGTTCCATGACCCTTTATCCATCAGCTCCCACGGGCCGAGAATTGTTTTACCATTATTGGTATTGTATAGGTCCGGCAGCCCTAGGTTGTGAGCGAACTCGAGGCACCAGACGCCGTTAGGTACAGTCCCAGGTGCCTCGCGTTCTGGGATTATGTTAAATCTCGTGAGGGCTTTCGAATTTGTTTTTATCGATATATCATCCATGTAGGTTACTGACCACACATCATCATTGATGTGGGTGGATTCTTGGCCGGTCCCAGAATGGACGAAGACGTAATAGTCGTAATTACTAAAGTTGACATCTTTCTGCGCTATACGCACCACGTCATCTACAATGTGATATGATTGGTTTGTTTTACTGCAATCTGCATCGTTGATTGCATGGCAGTTTTTTGCATAATGATCTTTAGGATACGGAAGCTTATACCATCCGAAGACGTCGCCTTGAATCGTTAATTTGCCAAAAGATATTTCATGATAATATGCAGGCACTATTCCAAACCAATTCTTCTTCAATTGAGCTATGCTCAACGTGTTGTTGACGTCTGGAAAGGCTGCAGCGATCACAAGAACTCGTATAACGCCTGAAACAGGAACGATCGGTGGTGAATAGCCTATGATTGGAAGCGGCATCGACGGGCTCGGAGAAGGGTCATAAATCACTATTGGATCCTT
>CAYWMG010000049.1:0-8707 GCA_964459245.1 uncultured Candidatus Bathyarchaeia archaeon | reverse complement strand
GAGTCTGCAAGTTCAGCATATTTTCCGCATAGTGCGATTCGCACAACTTGGTGTGGTGTGATTAAGTGATCAACGATAGTTTTCCAAGCTGTCCAATCTGCAGCATGCCCGACCAGTGCGAGTCTATCTTCCAGGAAGTCTCCCATTCCTTGCGTGTCAAGGTCAATTGGAGCCTGATAGATTGTTGGTTGGTCACTGGATGCAAAGACGGCGCGTTCCTCGACGTTACAGAACAATGCGATTTTCTTCTTAGGGGCTTGGCGCAATGGGCCAGAAGTGCGCGCGACGATTATGTCTGGTTGAATACCAATCCTTCGCAATTCTTGCACACTATGCTGTGTAGGTTTAGTCTTTTGTTCTCCTACAACATCGAGCACCGGAACGAGAGTCACGTGTACGAATAACACATTCTTCTGGCCTCTTTCGAGCCTAAGTTGACGCGCCGCTTCCAAGTAGGGAAGACTCTCAATGTCGCCCACCGTACCGCCTATCTCGATCAACAAGACATCTACCGCAACGCGGTCGGCCACGCTTTGTATCACGGACTTTATCTCGTCCGTTATGTGGGGTATGATTTGCACGCACTGGCCGAGGAAGTCACCACGCCTCTCTTTGTTTATCACGGATGTATAGATCTGGCCTGTCGTAGTGTTGTGCTGTCGACTGAGGTTCATGTCTAGAAACCTCTCGTATGTTCCTAGATCCATGTCAATTTCGCCTCCATCTTCGGTTACGAAAACTTCCCCATGAGCAACCGGGTTCATTGTCCCCGCGTCGACGTTTAGGTAAGGATCAACTTTCATAACTGATACTTTGATGCCTCTGATCTGTAATATCTTAGCAATGGATGCGGCGGTTACACCCTTTCCGATACCTGACATTACTCCGCCGGTGACGAAAAGATACCTCGTATGTGTCGGCATAACTCATAGAAGGCACATGAGAAAAATAAGTCTTGCCGCTGCTGAGGTGCGTCGCGTTTCTATTTCGTTACTTGCCCCTTAAGCCTTCTAATTTCTTGATTGATTAAGTTCAATGCAACACGTGCGGTTGAGATTGCTTGGTCTACAGATTGAGAATTTTCTACGCCCCAAATCTTGCTCGTGCCTTGGGCGGTTTGGATTCCAAGTTGGCTAAGGTGTAGGAGTCCGTTAGTGTCGAAGATCAAGCCGGCATTTATCAATCCTCTGACTGTTTCTATTTCGTGTGCGGATAGCTGTAGCTCACTACGACGCTTCGCTTTTTCGCTTGAGATGGCTCCTGCATTAAGCAGCTTCATCAAAACACTCGGACCAGGTGGGGCTGTTTGTCCGAATTCTGATTTTCCTGTTTCCTCCAATTTACGTAATTGCTCAATGCGAGCTACGGCGTCTGTGACTGTCGTTAGGCTTTTTGTAATACTCAAGAATGATTGAACAACGGGGCTTTGGGGGTTCATTCGATATAATGTGACTGCACCTACATGACGCGAGGGGGAGATGGCCCTCATTCTCTCCAAATCATTCCATACGCGGTATAGCGTAGTTCGACCAATCTTTGCTTTCTGTGCTATCTCTGTCTTTGTAAGCTCTTCCTGCGGGCGCTCCGCCAGAATTGTGAGGACTTTGAACTGTGGACTCTTCGATAAGACTTCCATGAATGCCGTGGTCTCGTCAGTTGCCATTCGAGGTCAGTCACATTAGGCCACGTAATGGTATATTAATGTTCGTATTAGCAAACATCAAAGTTTCATCCATACTGATAAGTTTAGGCCTACTCCATGCTTGAATATGCCGCCAGAAAGCCTACCGCCACTAGCCGAGAAGATTCTGGCTGCCCTGTGGAAGCTAAATGCTCTTGGTAACCGTTCCATCTCTGAAAGAAGGCTGAAGGCAGATCTGGCCATTACCCAAGATGAGCTTACCGCAGAGACACAAAAGTTGCAGGCCCAAGGGTTCCTCATTAGGCTGAAGGTTGGTGAAGAAGTTTCGCTCTCGCTTACGCACCTAGGATTAGCGATCCTCAGGCAGATAGAAGAGGACAACCTGCAAGAACTGAAGTAGTCAGCAATGAAACCTTTAAGATCAGAGACATGAAACGAACGATTTGATGATGAATCCTTTAAGTTCAGAGCGCTCTCAGCCGGCGCAGTGATGGCGTTCGACGGGCAGACTGATTCAAATCTCCCGTCGAATCATGATTACCTAATTTTCAATGGTCGAAAAAGTTCTGAAAGCTTAAATGGAGTTCTTCGTTCTGATGAAGGCAGAAACTTGGTGAAGCCCGTCGAATTGGTAGTTTTCTTGTTGCAAAAGAGTATGTCAGAAATTGGTATAACACTCAAGTTTCAATACGGGGAGGGGCCTAGGGACTGCCGAGTGTTGTAGTGGTCGGATGTCAATGGGGAGACGAAGGCAAAGGCAAGATAGTCGACTACCTATCAGCCCAGGCCGACTATGTTGTGAGGTACCAAGGCGGCAGCAACGCAGGTCACACGATAAAAGTTGGCAATGAGACCTATCGCCTCCGTCTTCTACCCTCTGGAGTTTTACATCGAAAGAAGCTCGTGATTGCTAATGGAGTCGTTGTAGATCCTGAGGTTTTGTTGAAAGAAATATCAGACCTCAAGGCTAAGGGATTCAATCCGGATCTCAGCTTGAGTGATCGAGCTCACGTTACGCTAAGTTATCACAAATTGTTGGATGCAGCCGAAGAAGATTTCAAAGGAGCACTGCGAGCTGGAAGCACAATGCGAGGTATCGGTCCCACATACACAGACAAGATGGCGAGGTATGGAATAAGAACTTCGGATCTCGTGGATCCGGATATTTTGAGACGAAAGATTGATCAAAACGCGGTTCTAAAACAGAGAATTCTCACGCACGTCTATGGCTCTTCTGCTCAGATAAGCAAAGAAGACCTTCTTGACACCTGCACGAAGTTCGGGGAAGCACTGAAAAGCTTCATAGTGGACACTTCGATGGTAGTTAACAACGCGTTAGATGATGGCAAGCGAGTGCTTTTCGAAGGTGCTCAGGGATTTCTCCTTGACATAGATCACGGAGTGTACCCATTCGGAACCTCTTCAAACACGGTGGCAGGAGCAGTATGTACCGGAGTTGGAGTAGGCCCCACTAGAATCAACGAAGTTTTAGGAGTTGTTAAAGCTTACACTTCTCGAGTGGGAGTGGGACCACTGCCGACAGAACTGAAAGATGAATTGGGCTCAAAACTTCAGGAAAAAGGAAATGAATTTGGAACTGTAACCGGGCGGAAGCGTCGCTGTGGCTGGCTTGATGCTGTTGCAGTCAATTACGCAGCTAGGGTGAACGGCGTAACCGGAATAGCCCTGACCAAACTGGATACCTTAGGCGGATTCAATCCAATCCGGATCTGCAAAGCGTATCGTGTAAATGGTCAGGTTATGCGTGAGCAGCCCGCAAGCATCGCTATTTATTCGAAATGTGAACCAATCTATGAAGATATGGATGGCTGGCCCGATCTTGCGGATAATGAATGGGCTGAGATAGCGCAGAAGGGTTATGAGGCGTTGCCTAAGGAGATGAGAAAATACATCACGAAAATCGAAGATATCACTAAAGTGAAGGTTAGGATCGTTTCTATTGGACAAACACGCGATGCGACGATTAGCCGATCTGACGTTTGGTAAAAAAAGCGCTTGAGAACCGCATATGGCTGAGCTTCCAACGTTCATGTGAGTACGAAAATCTGCGACGACGATCAAGCTTTTAATGAACCGTAACCGATTTGGCCAAGTTTCTTGGAAAGTCCGGATCGTATCCCTTTCTTACGGCAATATAGTAAGCTAGGAATTGGAGTGGGACGATATATACAGCAGGGGACAATGCTGCTGGAATGCCGGGGGGAAGGCGGATAACTTCGTCTGATAATCTTGGTATTTCTGAATCGTCCCAGTCAACGATGCTTATGATTTTGGCTCCACGGGCTTTCATTTCCATAACATTGCCAATGATCTTTGAGTGTGTCTCATCTTTCGGTGCAACGAACACGACAGGATACCCCTCTTCAACAACCGAAATGAATCCGTGTTTTGATTCGCCCGCAGGGTATGCTATAGCAGGTAGGTAGGAGAGTTCCAGGAGTTTTAGCCGTCCTTCAAGCGCAGTGGCAACGTTGATGCCTCTTCCTAGATAGCAGAAGCTCGTGTTCTCACCATATTTTTCTGCGATTCGCTTGACCCTTTCTTCCTGCATGAGCGTTTCAGTGATCCAATCGGGCAGTTGTGCAATCCCTGACTCGAGCGTATCTAGTTCTGCCTTACGCAACGTTTGCCTCTTCCTCGCTAGTGCCAGTACAATTTGTGTCAATACTGTAACTTGGGCCGTGAACGTTTTAGTGGCAGCAACTCCCATCTCGGGTCCTGAGTTTTGACCAATATACACGTCGGAAAGTCGGGTGAGTGTAGACCCAATTGAGTTACTGATACATAGTATCGTAGCCCCTCTATCTCTTGCGCTCCGCACCGCGCTCAGAGTATCGGCAGTTTCTCCAGATTGTGAGATAGCAAGCACGACTGTATCCGCGTCAATCAATGCCGCGTAGTTATCGATAAATTCGGATGCTACCACCGGCGTAACTTGCACCCGGGCTAAGTTAGCAAATAAGTAAGCAGCTGCGAGGGACGCATGATATGACGTGCCGCAGGCAATGAGGAAGATCTTCTTCGCCTTATTCAGTGTAAGCGCCATTAGGTCCATGTAGATCGGGTGCGTTCTGATGGCGTTCCTCAAGCTGGCTGGCTGTTCGTGAATCTCTTTAAGCATGAAATGTGCATACCCAGTTTTTACTGCCGTATCCACATTCCAGTTGACTGAGAACGGCTCTCGAGTGATCAGTTCACCATCGTCTACTCGCCTAATCAAGATTCTATCCGCAGTCAATACTGCCAACTCATCGTCCTCTAATAGAATGACCTGATTAGTCATCGGTAGAAACGCGGGGATGTCAGAAGCACAATAATTACCAGTCTTCGAAGTTCCGAGCACAAGTGGGCTTTCTTTGCGCACGCAGATGATTTGTTCAGGTGCCCTAGTCGAAATTAATGCTAGAGCATATGCCCCGATCAGTCGCTTCGCAGCCTTGCGCACAGCCTCGCCGAATTCATTCTCTGTCTTGAGGTATTCCTCTACAAGGTGTGCTACGACCTCAGAATCAGTTCTTGACTTGAAGGTATGTCCAGTGTTCTCTAACTCCTGTCTCAGTTGCATAAAATTCTCAATGATTCCATTGTGGACAACGGCTACCGTTCCTCTGCAATCGGTGTGCGGGTGTGCATTCTCCGCTGAAGGCGCACCATGAGTGGCCCAACGAGTATGGCCGATTCCCACCAAAGCTGGAAGGCTACTGATTTTGAGCTTGCTCTCGACCTCATCTATCTTACCCTTCTCCTTCTTGACAATAACCTCGCCATTTATGACTGCAGCTTCTCCAACAGAATCATACCCTCTATACTCAAGTCGTTTCAGGCATTCGTATATGATGGAGCCAACTTCACCCGATTTTAGAGCAATCCCCGCTATACCGCACATTTCGTTCACTTGAATTTTCAGGTCATGACGCCGCAGGTATGATAAGTATTCCTCATGTGGAGATTTGTCCAGTTGCTTCGGTTCCTTGATTCTTGCCCATGCTCCATCTATGAATAGTAAAAACAGCACTTAATAGTAAAACCGTGACTTTATTAATGTTGCAATTTAGAAAACAGACGCATGTCCTATTTGCTGATGAAGGAGAGAAAATCGCGTCAGTTGTTACCTGCGCGAATAGTTTCAGACCCAAAGCTCGCCCAGTCCATACTTCAACCTATGCGATGGCGAATACTTAGCGAGCTCTCGAGGGGTGAGAAATGTGCCAGCGACTTGGCTAAATTATTTGATGCGAGTGAACAAATCATTTGCTACCATTTGCGTGAGCTAGAGAAAGCTCGACTTGTGACACTCGAAAGAACCGTTAGAAAACGCGGGGCGGTGGCCAAGTACTACAAGGCAGAATCGAAGGTGATAGCAGTGTTACCGTATGAATTTCATGGTAGCAAGACCTCGTTTGATGAACCGGATTCAGTTATTGAGACTTCGTTAAAGTTGCTTGGCCCATTCATCGCTAAAGGACAATTTAGCGGATACATCGTACTGGGGAGCCCAGATCCACATGGGATCTTTAGAAGTCGAGCAAGATGTGGTGACCGAGCAACAGACCTTGCGCTTTTCCTCGGGTCATTGCTTCCTGTGACAAGAGAAAGCGTCGTTCGTCTAGACACGGAAATCTCACAACAGGAGTTATCTCGAAATCTGATCACTCTTGGAGGGCCCAGAGTGAACACGGTAACACTTGCAATGAATGAGTCCCTTCCTATTACTTATGAATTAACCAGGCATAGCATGATGATATCTAAAATTTCAGGCAAGAGCTACTCCGGTGAAGATGAGGGAGCAATTCAACTAGTTGCGAACCCAACCAACGAGGATTCACGTGTTCTGGTAATTGCAGGGAACACATACCTCGGCACACGGGCGGCCGTCTTAGCATTTGTCAAATACACAAGCGAGATCGCCAAAGGTAACTCGCTGAATAACAATATTGTTGCCAGAGTTGTCAGTGGTTTGGATGTTGATAGTGATGGGTTGGTAGACGACGTGGAATTTCTTGAATAGTTAACTCCTGGCGCCTAACTTGTCCTTTAGTTTTTGTGATACAATTTTCGGGTCTGTTGATCCCCTGACCTCAGACATTACTGATCCCATGAGTGAGGGAAAAGCCTCTGTTCCTTTTTCTGCAACCAATTCCATGTTCTTTTCGATGTGTCGGTCAATGATTGCTTCAAGTTCTGACTCACTCAACATTCTGATTCCTAATGCCTTTATTCCATCCTTAGGGTCAACATCCAAATTCTTGGCTTGCCATTTTAGTAAGTCGGGCATTGCTTCTTTTGCGAGTGCTCCACTCCCGACCAATTCGAAGATGGATTTTATTTTCTTGTGGTCGACTAAATGGACTGGAACGCCATCACGTTCCAGGCTCTTGCACGTTTCAGTTAACATCGTTGCAATGAATGAGGGTTGAACATTCTTTGAACTCGTTGAGATCTGTTCAAATAGCATCAAATAGTCAGAGTCTACTAGTTGTTTCGCTAACTTTTGATTAAGTGAGAATTGTTCAGTAAGTCGTTTCATTGTTTGCTCTTGAGTTTGTGGAAGGCTTGAACGTAAGTCTTCGATCCATTCACGATTTATTGGAGTTGATGGGACATCTGTTTCCGGATACATTCGCGCCGCTCCAGGGCGCGGGCGTATGAACCGGCTTGATCCATCTATCATAGCGTTGCGAGTTTCTTCTGGCACTCCACTAAGTGCTTGCACGGCTCGTTCAACCACAGCGTGTAATGCATCCGTTGCCCTTGCTGGTTCATCTGCTACTAACACGAACGCGTCCGTGTTATTCATCTTCAACTTTTGCTTGGCTTGAACTATCTCACTTTCTACGATGCCATATGCTGGTAACTCATCTGAGTGAAATATCCCACCGACGCCAGCCATAAATATTGCACGGCCTGCTAATTCTGTTCCAAATCTCAAGCCCGAAGCTCCAAGCTCTTTCCCGAGCAATCCGTTAAATCTCGGTAGCTTCACCCCAAGCACCACACCTTGTTTTGATATCGTGTCTTTCAACACTCTTGCTTTAGTACCGTGGAAGAGCTCAGTAAGGTCAACACATTCCTCCTTGAGATCCTCTTTTTTGACCCCTCTCTGTGTCAGTTCATCTCTAATTTGTAGCAGAGCTGTCTGTCTATCGACTTCAAGTTTAACGGCTTTACCTAAGAGTTCAAGTTCTTGAACGCCCTTTATCTCGACTAACGATCCATTCGGAGTCGAAATGTTCAGATCTTGTCTCACGCTGCCCAATCCTCGTTTCACCTTTCGCGTCGCTCGTAGGGCGTTCCCGATCGCCAATGCGACTTTTTCAACATCGGATGAAGAATGGAGCACCGGCGCGGTCGTAACTTCAATCAGAGGGATGCCGAGTCGATCAATTCGATAGCCAGTGGTAGCCTTTTCTTGCCCAGTTTTTCTCGCTGCATCTTCCTCTAGCGATATCTGATTTATTGGTATGACATTTCCATTTACTCTGATGGCTCCGTTAAGCGCTATAATGCATGTTCGTTGAAAACCAGTGGTGTTTGACCCATCAATTACTATCTTTCGCATGACATGAACTTCATCCACTGGTTTTGCATTGACGAGTAGAGATGCAGTGAGACAAACATCAACTGCATCACGATTGAGTTTGCCAGGGGGTTCTTCATCCATTTCAACGAGACAGGATGTTTTGTGATCTGCTTCATACATGATTCCTTTCCCACGGTGGAACTCGAAGAGAGCTGCTTGGTCAACTTGTCCTAGCTCACTTTGAGTCGGTCGGAGCCTTCGCAGAAACCTCTGTTCCGATTTTTCTTCTGTTAGAAGCGTTGGACAATTACAGAATAGTTTGTGGGTAGTGTCCAGTTGGCGATGGACTTCTAAGCCTACTTTGACGGAAGGGGGTTCTTTACTCATGACGATCAGCCTCGACTGTTCGTCGATTGGATAGTTCTCCATGAAGGTTTGTTATCATGAGTTTTTTCACACTATTAATATCACGCTCGTTGGCGAGCGCCCACATCATTTTCACTAATGCGGTCTCGGCCAACATG
>CAYWMG010000048.1:0-7225 GCA_964459245.1 uncultured Candidatus Bathyarchaeia archaeon | reverse complement strand
CCCATGATCCTCCCAGTGGGAAACAACTATTATGTTTACTACGCTACCTATGCGTCGGGGCAACTTAATCGAGCCATAGGCTTAGCCATACTCACCCAATCCAAATACCCAGTCTGAGTCCCCATCACCCACACTGATCCCTGATTCGAAGCAATAAGGCCTCACAGCAGGATCTGCCCGCTTCGCAAATTCCCCACCCGTAGAAGAGTGTTGACGACCTCAACATGCTTGAAAATGCTTCAATGCCCAGTCTGATGCTGCAAGCAAGCGTGCATCAGCCCCAACGGGACCTACCATTTGAAGTCCTACGGGAAGCCCCCTTGGGCCAGTGTAGACTGGAATATTAATGCAAGGAACATGAAGGAAAGTCCAGATCCGGCTAAAGATGGGGTCTCCTGTCGAAACCAAACTTTCTGGGGCCTCACCTACTGCGCTTGGTGTAAGTAAGACATCTACGCCAGAGAAGACTGATGAGAGAAGAGAGCGGCATTCTGCGGCAAGAGAAACTGACTCATCATAAGCATCTGGAGAAATCGATTGACCCAAAGCAATCACTTCTTTGAGTTTCTCGCTTAACTGATCTCGATGGACGGAGTACTCATATGTGAATGATCGAGCCATCTCGAAATTCATGACGGTGACTTGAGCCTCGGCGAGACGAGAGAATGGTTCTGGAAGTTCCACCTCTTTGACTGTAGCTCCAAAGTCTGAGAATCGTTTTCTTGCTTTCTCAAAAGCTGTGATCGTCTCAGGTGCCGCGTATGGCCATTCGTAGGAGTGGCAAAGCCCAACACGTGGCGGAGCACTTAGAGTCTTCTCTAACTTGAACGATCTCCCCGTCAGAACTGATGCGAGAAGAGCAGCATCTTCTATGTTCCTGGCAAAGACGCCAATTGTGTCAAGTGACTCAGCACACGGTTTGACGCCAGCACGATTGATCAATCCGAAGGTCGGCTTGTATCCGACTACGCCACAGAAGGAGGCGGGTCTAATGATCGATCCTGCAGTCTGGGTTCCAAGAGCGATAGGTATCATGAAATCTGCCACGGCAGCGGCTGAGCCGCTGGACGATCCTCCAGGCGTATGAGCAGGGTTGTGTGGATTAGTGGTCTTACCTGGATGCAAGACTGCGAATTCTGTGGTCACAGTCTTTCCAAGAACAAGTCCTCCTGCATTCCGAATGAGTCTCACGCATGATGCGTCTCCTCGAGGGAGGTTGCCAAAGTATATGGAGGACCCATAGGCGGTTGGCATATCAACCGTATCTATAATGTCCTTAACTCCTACCGGAATACCATGAAGCAATCCACGACTCGACGAACGATCTAAGGCTCTGGCCTGCTCAAGCGCTTTCTCGTGATCAAGGTATTCCCAAGCTCTGACAGAGCTCTCACGCTCACCTATTCTCTTGAAACAGGCATCGACCAGAGCCTCTGAGGTAATCTCGCCTTTCTGGATAAGTTTTGACGCATCTAGTGCGGAGAGTTCATTGAGTCCCGTCTTTGATTACACCTATCTTGAAAACGATTCTCATTAGAGACTTTATGGTTGCTATTTTGGTTGTTGGATCATAAAGAGACAAAAGGGTGATAGGATGATTATTATCAAGTGGAGGGATCCTCGTGGGTTTTTGGCTTCTCAAGTCAGATCCAGAAGATTATTCGTATGATGATCTCGAACGAGACAAGGAGACTGTCTGGGATGGGGTTGCAAATAACCTAGCTCTTTTGAATCTACGGTCGATGAAGAATGGGGATTTGGCGTTTATCTATCACACTGGGTCTGAAAGAAGGATCATTGGAATAGCAGATGTCACTTCAGATCCATATCCTGACCCGAAGGCACGTAATCAACGATTTCTCGTAATCAAAGTTGCTGCAAAACGCCGACTCCGGAAGTATGTCACATTAGAAGAGGTCAAGTCACGGAAAGAATTAAAAAATTTTGACCTGGTTCGTCTTCCGCGATTAAGTGTGATGCCGGTTGATGGAGAGAGTTGGAAGAGGCTACTGACGATTTCTGTCGATTGATCTTGTACGTCAATGAATATTTTTGCGGTTAATGTTTGATGGGTCCAATGGGTAGGATTGGTTTTTTTTGTCCTTCATTGATGACTTCTGCGAGGGAGAGGTAGAATGCTGCGAAGCCGCAGACGATGCCTTCTACCGCTGCGTACGGAAGCAATGCTGGGATGAAGCGAGCGAGAGCGAGTAGAAAGAAGAGTATTGCTAGTGAAAGGAATACTGTCTGCAATATTCTGTTAGCCTTTAGAGTTCCGAAGAACATTATGAGTGTGAATAGTCCCCATAGGAAGAGATAGGCAGCCCAAGCCGTGTTATTAGGGGCTAATTCCGCGTTGCCTAATGGAAATTGTGAGGAGGATATGGTGATGAGGCCAACGAGCGATAGCCAGAATAGTCCGTATGATGTGAATGCAGTAGTTCCAAACGTGTTTCCTTTTCGGAATTCCATCATTCCAGCAATTATCTGTGCAATTCCGCCATAGAATATTCCCATGGCTAGTATGATGCTGTTAAATCCGAACAGTCCAAGGTTGTGCATGTTTAGCAGGATCGTGGTCATTCCGAAACCCATTAGTCCTAAGGGCGCTGGGTTAGCTAGAGTTGATTTTGTGCTCATTTCATTCACTTGGTTTTGTTTAATTGTGCTTGGAGTTCGCCGTAAGCATTCTTCATTTCCTCTACACTCGTATCGTCTTCGAGTGTGGTGATGTCGCCGATTGGTTTGCCTTCAACAACTGCTTTCACAACTCTTCTCATGATTTTTGCACTACGCGTTTTTGGCAGCCTATTGACGAAGTAGATTGCTTCCGGGACAGCGATTGGGCCAATTGTTCTTCTCACTTGGTTAGAAAGTTCCTTTCTCAATTCGTCAGTTGGTTCGATGCCGGGTTTCAGAACAACGAATGCGACGGGTACTTCCATCTTGACGGGGTCGGACTTGCCGATGACTGCGGATTCTGCTACGGCTGGGTGTGAGATCAGGCTGTCTTCTAATTCTACGGTTCCTAATCTGTGGCCTGCAACTTTTAGAACTTCGTCGGCTCTGCCTAGTAGCCAGAAGTAGCCGTCGTCGTCTTTCATCGCATAGTCGCCGGCATAATATACACCCGGGAATCTCATGAAGTAGGTTTGCTTGTATTTCTCTGCGTCATTCCATAAGGTCATACATTGGCCTGGCCAAGGCTTCTTTATGACGATGAATCCTCTCTGACCGGTTTTGACTGGTTCTCCATTCTCGTTTAATACGTCCGCATCCACGCCTGCTAATGGGAAGGTTGCTGATCCTGCTTTCAACGGAGTGGGAGCGATGCCTGGTTGAGGACTGATTAGAATTCCACCCGTTTCAGTCTGCCACCATGTGTCTACTATCTGGCATTTTTCGTGTCCTATGTTTTTGAAGTACCATCTCCATGCTTCGGGGTTTATTGGTTCGCCAACTGTTCCGAGTAATCGTAGGCTTGAGAGTTTGTGTTTCTTTGCCCATTCTTCTCCGAATTTCATGTGCATGCGAATCGCGGTGGGGCTGGTATAGATCACGGTTACTCCATATCTTTCGACGATGTCCCACCACCTATCTGGTTGCGGATAATCGGGGGCGCCTTCATACATGATGGATGTTGTGCCCGCTATCAACGGGCCGTAGACTATGTACGTGTGTCCAGTGATCCAGCCAATATCAGCGGTGCACCAGTAGATATCTTTCTCTTTCAGGTCAAAGACTGTTCTTTGTGTGTAGTAAGCGTAGGTCATGTAGCCTCCAGTGCTGTGAGTAGTTCCTTTGGGTTTTCCTGTGGTTCCTGATGTGTAGAGAATGAATGCCGGATGTGTTCCTTCCACTGGTTCGGGCTCTACGAATTTGTCACCAGATTGGATGAGGTCATGATACCAAATATCTCGTCCGCTACTCATCGTAATAGGAGTTCCAGACCTCTTAACGACAATAACTTTCTCAACACTGGATGATAGTTTGACTGCTTCGTCAACAATGGATTTGAGTTCCACCGTCTTATTCTTCCTGAAGAATCCGTCAGCTGCTATTACAAATTTTGATTTTGAGTCATTTATCCTGCTTGCGACTGCTTGTGCAGTGAATCCTGCAAATATTACTGTGTGAATGGCGCCAAGTCTTACTGCCGCGAGCAAGCTGATTGGAAGTTCCGGAATCATGGGGAGGTAGATCGTTATTCTGTCTCCCTTCTTGACTCCAAGCTTCTTGAGTGCAGAAGCGAGTCGGTTCACTTGATCAAAAAGGTCAGTATAGGTAAGTGATTTCTTGTCCCCGTTTTCTCCCTCCCAGCAATAAGCAACCTTGTTGCCCCTGCTCTCTACATGACGGTCCAGAGCATTGTAGCAAAGGTTTGTCGTCCAGTCTGCGAACCAGCGTCCATATGGAGCATCATCGATTCGCTCGAAAACCTTCTCTCCCTTCTTGTACCAAAATAATTCATCGGCCACTTTTCTCCAGAAACCATCAGGGTCTTTGAGACTTCTTGCATTCGTCTCCATTACGGTCTTTATGTTAGCACGTTTTTCTGGGAATATCATTTCCTTAGTGGGAAGGATGTCTTTCAGTGACATTCGTTTTAAACTCCAAGGTTGAGGGTTAGAAGCGAATTCTTAACTGTTTAGTTCAAATTTCACAAAATTAGGCTAACCCATCTGTTTCGTTCAATGCCTCTAATAGAGACTCATGTGCATCGTTAAGGTCTTGTAATCGAAGACGATGAATTTATGTCTAGAAACACAGCATATCATCCGATCACAGTTGCACGATAGGGTATGGATACCGTCAGGCTTTGAACGTGGGGAAGCAAAATGACTTCCTCCCGAATAGGTAGACTTGGAGACGCTTTCGATGGAATCTATTCAATCACTGACGGCGTACTGGACTTCAAGATGCTTCTTGCAGGAAACTGGATTTCGCTTACTGACCAAATCGAAGTTCGTACCCCAATAGACAATTCTGTTGTTGCCACAATTCCTAATGCTTCAAATAAGGAAGCGGAACAAGCGGTCAGTTCATCTTTCGACAATCGGAATGCCATCAGAACAATCCCAGCCGTAAAGAAGCTTGAAATTTTTCAAAAAGCACGCAGTATACTACTGGATAATATTGAATCGTTCACCACCGTTCTAATCTATGAGGCTGGAAAACCTAGGTCGAATGCTCAAGGAGAAGTAAAGGCTACAGCGGAACGCTTGAAGCTGACTCCAGACGAATATGGAAAGATCCGTGGAGAACATATTCCCGGTGACTGGTCAGAGGAGACCGTGGGAACATCAGCCGACGTTCTCAGGGAGCCACTTGGCGTAGTGCTAGCGATTTCACCGTTCAACTATCCCCTATACATAACCGCAACCAAAGTGATTCCTGCGCTTCTGGCTGGCAATTCAGTTGTTGTAAAAACTTCTAGCAAAGACCCGTTATCATTCCTACTCTTCTCTCGTGTGCTTGAATTATCTGGAATTCCAAAAGGAACGTTGAATGTTATCACAGGTAGAGGAAGCATCGGAGAGTACTTAGCAAGCAACGAGAAAATTAGCATGCTAAACTTCACTGGAAGTACGGATGTCGGTAAGAAACTGTCTCAAGTAACCGGCCTCAAACGTCTTCACATGGAGTTAGGTGGGAAGGTTGTGCAATAGTTCTTTCTGATGCGGATTTGGACCTAGCCGCTTCTGAAACCGTGAAGGGAGCACTTAGCTATAGTGGTCAAAGATGCGACGCGATAAGTCGAGTATTTGTCGAACAAAACATAGCAGACGTCTTCGTGAAGAAAGTTTTGACCGAAACCTCATCATACACCTTAGGTGACCCACGTGATTCAACCATCAAGCTAGGGCCATTGATAGACCACAATTCTGCAGAGAGAGTCCATCATCTAGTGCTAGACGCGATCGAGAAGGGCGCAAAATTATTGACCGGTGGAAAACATGACGGTAACTACTACGCTCCTACGGTGCTTGATCAAGTACCAGTAAACGCAAGAATTGTATGGGAAGAAACCTTCGGACCCGTAATTCCAATTACAAGAGTGAAGGACGTTGACGAAGCAATCGAGCTTGGAAACAAGTCCAATTATGGGCTAGATTCATGTCTCTTCACAAACAATCTCAACCTTGCACGGAAAGTTGCAAAACGCTTAGAGGACGGAGAGGTCACAATCAACGCCGCACCCAGACACGGAGTTGGTTACTATCCATTCGGAGGAAACAAAGACTCGGGCATGGGTAGAGAAGGAATCGGATACAGTATCGAAGAGATGACGCGACTGAAGACAATAGTCTACAACTGGCGGCCAGCAAAAGTATGGGCTGACTTGGTCAAGAAAACCGATTGAAAAACTCACTACTGAATCCACGCCATTCAATGCAGGATGTAGCAGAAGAGCCTAAGGTATAGAGGCAGGGGCAGCGCAGATTGATGCAATACGACTAGCATGGAAAGCGAGTTCTTTCCTCGAATCACGTCAGCATCTCATCATGCTTGCGTCTAATCTTCTATTATGTCTACATGATCACTCGAACATTTGCTACGATTGGAACTGTTGAGTTATTATGACTGGATGTGATGGCTTGAATTTATTGAGGAGTAGTGAATTGCTGACTACTGTAACTGAACTTGAGGCCATAGCTCCCGCAGCCAAGAATGGAAGATAATTGTATACGCCTGGACCTAGGAATGGCACGAGCGCACCTGCAGCAATAGGTATTAAGGCAATGTTGTAACAAAAAGCCCAGAACAGGTTTTGTTTGATCTTCATTACAGTCTTCTTGCTGAGTTTGATAGCGGTAACTACATCCCACAAACTGTCCCTGATTAGCACGATGCCGGCTGTTTCTAGTGCAACGTCCGTTCCGCTTCCAATTGCTATCCCAATGTTTGATATTGCAAGAGCGGGAGCGTCATTAATTCCATCTCCCACCATTCCAACAATTTTTCCCTCGCTTTGCAGGTCTCTGATTACCTTCCCCTTCTGTTCCGGGAGGACATCGGCAGTAACTTGATTGATTCCTAGCTTTGTTGCTATAGCTTTGGCTGTGCACATATTATCCCCAGTTAACATTATAGTTTCAATTTTCATCAGCTGCAGTTCTTTGATGGTTTCCCGGGCTTCATCTTTGAGTATGTCTGCGAGGCCGATAACTCCTAGAGGCTGTTTATTTTCAGCTAGAATCATCACGGTATTCCCATCCTCTTC
>CAYWMG010000047.1:0-11544 GCA_964459245.1 uncultured Candidatus Bathyarchaeia archaeon | reverse complement strand
TCGAACAGAACCTCCTTGTTCTTGTAGTAGTAATAGACAGTTGGTGCCGTTACACGTGCTTCACGGCAAATGTCGCGCATTGAAACGTTTGAGAAACCTCTCCGAGTGAATAAGGTCTTTGCCACATCAAGAATTTGTTGTTGAGAAGAGGTCTGCATGATATTTCATCTCCCGCCGCTGGCGAAGCTATTTAACGTTCGTTATATTAGCCTTAAACCACGTTCTCATCGGTGATAAAACAGGCACTGATCTTGCGATGTTAGCCTGCTTTTGCACGATCATTGAGGGATTATGTGGACATATTGAATCTTCCTCAAAGGGATCGTTCAGTTCTGCATACGCTCGGGATCTTGAGCCGCCGCACACCGATTTGAATTCGCATATTCCACATCGGCCTTTCAAGTTAGAAAGTTCTTTCAAGGCTGAGAAAGTGGGATTAGTACGATATATCGTACGAAGGTTTTGGTCTGGAACATTACCACAATTTATTGGAAGAAATCCGCTTGGATATACTTCTCCCGTGTGGCCAACGAACATTATTCCTCTACCGTCTGAGGTGCGAGTTAACTTAAACTTCGGCGAATTCATCGGTTTTCCTTCGAGTACAGATAATCTATCAGATAACATTCGATATAGTTGACCCGATGGCAGGTTATCGTTATTCTGACGTTGAATGCGCACGCGTCTGAAGCTTGGGCCTTCGGCAGTTCTCACCGGAATCCCGTGGAGACCAGCCTCGTAAAGGAAGTTCATGACATCTTCACACTCGAAGGCATCGAGACTTTCGAGGAAAGCTCCTCGTCCTGTTCTAATCAGGAAGAAAACTTCCCATGCAACTCCGCCATTTTCTTTCACAATATGGAAGATGTCAGCTAACTGAGCAATGTTACTCCGCATAACAGTCGTGTTAGCTTGAGTCCTCAAACCGATTTCTCTCGCCATTCTAAGCGCATCAATTGTGGATTTCCAGGTTCCTTGAATACCCCGAAGTTTGTCATGCGTTTGTGGCAAAGCCCCGTCAAGGCTCACGGACATTATGTCAACGCCGAGGTCTCGCATGCGTGATATTGAAGCTTCATTCAACTTGGGGGTAACACTTGTCGCTACTGCAACGTAGATGCCTCGACGCTTTGCGTATTCGACAAGATCAAAGAAGTCAGGCCGCATCAAAGGATCTCCACCAGTTAGGAGAAGTGCCGGATATGGTTCTCCGAATTCGATGAGTTGATCAATAATTTTGAACCCGTCAACAGTATCGAGTTCCCCCGGTTGACTATTCCTAATAGCTTTGGCTCGACAGTGTCTGCACGACAACAGACAAGCCTTTGTCGTTTCCCAGCACACGAAGATTGGAGCATCCGAAAATTCAGTACGAATCGTCCAAGGTGGTCTTACCAAGATCTAACTAACCACAACTATTTGGTAAAAACCAGAGCAGCTTGCTTTCCTCTTTAACGTTCGTTATATAGATTCGATACTACATAATCTGCCACTCAGGTTCGCTTATTGGTGAAGCTTAAGTTCATTGAGTATAATCTTGTTACTTGGGATGCTTGTTGAGTTTCCGAGACCTGATTGTGGACAAGAAAGGTCGACTTGGAATAATTCAATTGAACCGGCCGACCGTTCTCAATGCTTTGAACACGGAAATGATGTCTGAACTCGTGAAAGCATTGGATGAATTAGACAAAGATCAAACGGTTAACGTCATCATTCTGACAGGTGGGGAAAAAGCATTTGCTGCTGGGGCAGACATTAGGGAAATGTCTCAAGCGACACCTGTGGATCTTATTCTTGACAGACGATTTGAACTATGGGATCAGATTCGCAAGACTGCTAAACCAATCATAGCTGCCGTCAGCGGATTTTGTCTCGGCGGCGGTAACGAGTTGGCCATGAATTGCGATATTATAATTGCTTCTGAGAATGCGGTGTTCGGCCAACCCGAAGTGAATGTGGGCATCATGCCAGGAGCTGGTGGAACTCAAAGATTGACGAGAGCAGTTGGAAAGTCAAAAGCCATGCAGATGATTCTGACGGGCCAGTCGATTCCAGCTGAGGAAGCTCTTCGAATAGGATTGGTGAGCAAAGTTGTCCCCCTCGAGCGCCTGACGGAGGAAGTTGAGAAATTAGCAAACGAGATCGCCTCAAAACCTCCCATCTCGATTCGTGCAGCCAAAGAAGCAATCTTACGAGCGCATGACACTACAATGGAGATTGGACTAGAATTCGAACGCAAGCTCTTCTACACTTTATTCGCAACGAGCGACAGCAAAGAAGGCATGCGTGCATTCTTGGAGAAGAGAAAACCAGTCTTCAAAGGAAGATAGCACGAGAATTAGTTAGATTAATGCAGAGTCGTGCCGCCGTCCAAGACAAGCGTCTGACCGTTAACGAATGATGAGTCGTCAGAACATAGAAAGATCAGTGTTCGTGCCACCTCCTCCTGCGATCCGAACCGTTTCGCCAAGTTTTCTTCTCGAGCAACTGAGAGCTCCTCCTTGTTCAGTTCTAACGTCCAAGTTGTCTCCACGTTACCAAGCGCAACTGTGTTCACTCGTACGAATGGTGAAAGTTCAAACGCGAGCGCTTTCGTGAGACCAATTATACCTGCCTTTGCTACTGTAAATGCGAACCCTCTATCATGACCAGAGAGAGCTGGTGTTGAACTTACGTTAACTATCACACCCTTCTCCTGCCTGATCATGTGAGGAGCGACCGCTCTAGCGCAGAGAAATGAACCGAAAAGATCTACGTTCAATGGTTTGAAGAAATCTTCGGCCGTCAATTCGAATAACTTCTTATTCCATTCACCCCGAGCCGGATAACCTGCCAAATTCACGAGAACATCAATTCTCCCAAATTTCTTGATGGTTGAATCCACCATGTTCTGGACTTCTGACTGTACATGCTTCATATCTGTGAAATCAACTCTGGCCAAGAGCGCCCTTCGGCCCAGTGCGGCCACTTCTTCCTCGAGTATGTTGGCTTCATTCTCGTTTGATCGATAGTGTATCACAACATCTGCCCCCTCTCTGGCAAAAGCTTTGATAGCCGCCCTCCCAATTCCCCCACTCGACCCGGTTACAATGACAACTTTGCCAGTCAATCGCGACATTATCCCACGCTAGAATGAAAGAAGACAAACTCAGCTAAAACATTGGCCAAAAGCAGCAGGATCGGATAAGAATGAGTTATTTTATTCAAAAAATTACGGCTGGAAATGAATCTGTTGAGCCTTCCGAAAATAAGGCTTAATTATAGCATCAGAGAGCAAGGTGAAGCTTCAGCTCGGAGCCAGGATTGATGACTGAATTTGAAACGTCTATTAGCTATGGTAAGTATTTACGTTGAGTCCCCAGCATTGGCCTCCGTAATCCAAGCTGTTTCCCAACTGCCCAATATAGAAGAATTGTACGAAGTAACCGGCGAATATGACATTGTCACGCTTGTTTCAACAGCAGACATAGAAGAATTCCGAGAACTACTGCAAAACAAGATTCAGAAAATTAAGGGAGTAAGAAGCACAGTATCCTCTATTATAATGCATACACATAAGAGTCCAAGCCAGGAATCTTAACAGTAACTCCGAAGCGTTTGAATTCTGAAGAAAGAGAAGTTCAAGAAATTCAATATTCATCGTGAGCTTGGGAGAGCGTATTGTTTAATTTTCCTAATATTCCTAACATGTCTAAATCCAACTAAACGATAATACTAAAATACGCGACACACGTTCTGTTGCGCCCTCGCTAAGTCGGAGTCAAGGATTGATGATTGAGTTTGGCACGTCTCCTAGCTTTTGTAGATATTTTTGTAGAGTCGCCGGCGCTGAACGACGTCGTTAACGCCCTCAAACAATTACCTAACGTAGAAGAATTGTACGAAGTAACCGGAGAATTCGATGTTGTCACGCTTGTTTCAACAGCTGACATAGAGGAATTCCGAGATTTCCTTAACAATAAGATACTGAAGATTAAAGGGGTAAAGAGTACCGTAACCTCCATCGTGTTAAGCGCACCAAAAGGCCCTAGAAACGGACAGGGTGCTAAATCAACCTCACAATAACGACCCCTCCGGAAAAGTCTAGGAGATTAAAGAGTACTGAATTCCATTGATCGATTTCATTCAAGCGTCAGTCGTAATTCTAATTCTGGGCATAGTGCTTGTTGTAGCTCGTCTCTTCGCCCCTTACGTCAGACGAGTTTTTGCTCGTGAGGCTAGTAGCCTCGACAGAATATTGGATCCTCTCGAGAACTGTATCTACAGGCTTGGAGGTGTCAATCCAAACCATTTCATGGATTGGAAGGAATACTTCCTATCGTTGCTTCTGCTCAACGTACTTCAAATGGCGATAGCATTTCTAATATTTGTATTTCAAGATAAGCTTCCGTTAAATCCTCAAGGGTTTCCGGGGCTATCATGGGATCTTGCTTTCATGCAGGTCATCTCTTTTGGAACTAACACTAATCTTCAGCATTACAATGGCGAGGCAGCGCTATCGTATTTGAGCCAAATGAGTGCGGTTCAATTTCTCCAATTTACTTCAGCCGGCTCAGGACTGTGCGCGGCGATAGCAATGATCCGTGGTTTTAAGACTGGCTCTAAGGATTTGGGGAATTTTTACGTTGATTTCGTCAAGTCTCTAACTAGAGTACTTTTTCCGCTATGTCTTATAGCCTCTTTAATTCTTGTTTGGGTTGGCATACCTCAAACTATTAACGGCTATACGGTCATCAAGACGGTAGAAGGAGCAACACAGACAATTCTAGTCGGACCCGTTGCATCCTTGGTCTCAATAATGCAGATTGGCACAAACGGCGGAGGTTATTATGGAGCCAACTCCGCTTATCCACTCCAGAACCCGAACCCTGCTTCGGACGTTTTCCAAATATTCCTAATGCTACTTATGCCAACAGTAATGTGCTTCGTCTATGGCGAGGTGCTGGGGAAGAGGATGGAGAGCAGACCAATACTCTGGGGCTCATATGGACTATTCGCAATTAATCTGATTATCGGATTCATTCCTAATCCAGTCTTTGGAGCAGGTATGGAAGTACGATTTGGAGGATTCTTTTCAGCCTTCTGGACCATTGTGACTGACGCGGTCACGACAGGTTCAGTTAACGCAACGCTCTACGCCATACACCCGCTAACGATACTTTCAGGATTCATGGGCATGCTGATTCAATCGGCACCAGGCGGAAAGGGAGTTGGATTGATGTACATGGTAATGTATGTTGTAATCACCGTATTCATTGTAGGACTCATGTCAGGCAGGACACCGGAGTACTTGGGTTTGAAGATCAACTCAAGAGACGTTGCGCTTGTAATGGTTGCCTTCCTTATCCATCCAATAATCATCCTAATTCCAACAATTCTAGCCTACACAACGGGAGCCGCAAATGCAATTGGCGTGGGAGGTGACTCGATAGGCTTCACTCAAATCCTATACGAGTACACATCTTCTGCGGCCAACAACGGCTCTGACTTTCTCGGCGCATCAGCGAACACACCCTTCTTCAACATTTCAACTGGTCTAGTAATGTTTGCAGGTCGTTACGGTCCGATGGGTTTACTGTTGGCACTTGCTGGAGCAATGGTTGGTAGGAAGAGAATGGCCGAGACCGGGTTGAGAACTGATAGCGTGCTCTTCTCGATTGTTCTAATTGGAAGTACGCTGGTGCTAGTCGTCTTAACGTTCTTTCCATTCATTGCACTCGGACCAATCCTAGCCTTCTTCCAAGGTCACCTAAACGGTTTCAGTTAACCATGAAAGGTGAATGAGATGCCAGTCAAGAGTAATCTCAATGTATCATGGGCAAGAGCAATTTCAGGCAAGGCATTGATCGATTCCTTAGTTAGACTTAATCCGGTTTCATTGATTGCGAATCCGGTCATGTTTGTGGTTGAACTCACTTTCTTCGTCGTTGCAGGTATGGCTGTCTATCCTCAAGCATTCCTGCCTGTGGCTAGCCTGAACGAAAGAATCTTCTACGTGGAAGTCGCGATCATTTTGCTCGTCACCGTTTGGTTCAGTACGCTCTCCGATTCTTTAGCTGAGATGCAAGCAAGGAACACTGCTAACAGTCTTAGGAAGCTGGAAACGGAGACCATGACTAAGAAGATTGTAACAGAAAAAGGCGAACCAACATTTGTTCTAACGCCTTCCAACCAGTTAAGGAGCGGAGACATGATTAGACTTGAGAAGGGTGACCTAATCCCGATAGATGCCGAGGTTACCGAAGGTATTGCAATGGTTGATGAATCTCTTCTCACAGGCGAATCCGTCCCCGTTAGAAAAGCGCCCAGTGATCCTTTGATTGGAGGATCAAAATTAATCAGCGATACACTAACCGCCAGAGTTACCGTAAATCCTGAAGACAGTTACATCAACCAAATGATCCGATTGGTGGAATCGTCAAAGAGACCAAAGACACCTAACGAAAAAGCAGTAACACTAGTTTTGATAGGATTTACTGCAATCTTCACCATAATCCTATTTTCGCTTCTCGGCCTGACAATTGCGCTAAACCTCGGAGCAGATCTTTCAGTTCTAATCGCTCTGTACGTATGTCTCCTACCTACCACCATAGGTGCGCTTCTTCCAGCAATCGGCCTCTCCGGGATGTCGAGATTATACGCTCGAAAAATAGTCGCAAAATCAGGCAGAGCGATCGAAACGGCGGGTGATACAGACACAATTTTGCTTGACAAAACTGGCACGATTACTGTTGGAAGTCGACAAGCGGTTGAGTTCATACCGTTCGAAGGTCATTCAGAACGGGAAATCGGCGAGGCTGCATTCTTGTCATCTTGGCATGATGATACTCCCGAAGGCCGCAGCATCATCAGATTAGCATACAATGAGGCCATGATACCAAAAGAAATGAACGCTTTGGCTCTCTCTGAATCATACGAATTTTCTGCAACAACAAGAACAAGCGGGGTAAAGTTGACTGGGGGCAGTGGCTTCATGCTGCCAAAAGCGTCTCAGGAAAGATCACGCTTCAGAAGAAAATTCACAGATTCAATAAACGACGTAGGAGGAAGCGAGATGGAAATAATCAAGGGAGCCCCGGACGCCATAAAGGAAATCACCCATTCCTGTCCAGCTGACTTCGACTCTGCAATCAATAGGATTTCTGATGCGGGAGACAGCCCAGTCGCCATTTCGAAAAACCGTGAAATAATCGGGATCATTCGACTCAGAGATGTTTTGAAGACCGGCATAAAGGAAAAAATTCAAGATCTCAAAGCCATGGACATACGCCCCGTAATGATTACCGGAGATCATCCCCTCACTGCCAAAAGCATCGCGTCAGAAGTTGGAATAGACGAGTACGTGTCGCAAGCGAAGCCCGAAGACAAGCATGGCATCGTTCTCCGCGAACAAGCCAACAATAGAATTGTCGCAATGATTGGTGACGGGACAAACGATGCACCGGCTTTAGCTGTTGCTGATGTCGGCTTGGCTATGAACTCCGGAACTCAAGCAGCAAAGGAAGCAGCCAACATGGTTGACCTCGAATCAAACCCAGCCAAAATCATTGACGTCGTCATGCTTGGGAAACAACTTCTCATGACACGCGGAGCAGTGACCACCTTCAGCATAGCAAACGACGTTGCAAAATACTTTGCAATAGTACCAGTGCTCTTTACGGTAATACCAGACCTACAGATTATGAACATTCTGCATCTTGGATTACGAAGTGCTGTACTCTCAGCACTGATCTTTAATGCGATCATAATTCCGCTTCTAATTCCATTAGCTATGAGAGGTGTTCCCTTCAAACCGTCAAGCACGATGAAGATTTTTCTGATGAACACATTGATCTACGGTGTTGGTGGAGTAATAGTGCCCTTCGTTGGAATCAAACTAATTGACGTACTCATAACCATGCGCATCTAGGAGATTAGAAAGATGAATCATAATAGGCAGGTATACGGACCAGCGATTAGACTTGCGGTCATATCCCTAGTCATGTGCGGCTTACTCTTTCCTATAGTCGTAACTGAACTAGCGCAGGTTACGTTACCATATCAAGCCAACGGGGAGATAGTGCAGTTTCACGGCCATGATGTTGGGTCCATACTGGTTGCTCAGAATTTTACCTCTCCTCTCTTCTTTCAACCACGAAACGCAAGCGATTCAGCCTCAGGAGTAGACCCTGACATAACGCTCCAGGACGCTTACTCTCAAATTCCTCGAATTCACAACTCGACAGGAATTTCTGTAGATGAACTAAAACAAATCGTTGATGCAAACGTTGAGAGAACAATATGGATTACAGGAGAACCATATGTAAACGTACTTAGACTAAATCTAATCCTAATTGACAAATACCCGTCGACTTTCCAATCATTTAGCTAACACACGTAATTGATCAATACGAGTCATAATAATCAACGCACCACTTGATTATGCTAAGTGGCAATCTAGATGCCGTTCTCGTTTCGAATAATCTCGTTTGATCAGTAACGATGCGATTTAATCCTTACTCGTTTGCGTCGTAATAGAACAAGTGATGCTACCAGTACCAGGAATGATACGAGTCCTAGGGTTTGGAATTCAGGAAATTGCGTGCCGCTCTGTCCGATGTAAATCTCGAACTCTCCGCTGCTAGAGCCACCACTGGGAGGGCTCAAAAGCAACCATATTGCTCTTTGTGAATATGGGCCTAGATGATTTGGAAGCATGCTGTGGCCGATGAAGGTTCCACTTATTGCAGCGTCTTCTGTGATACTCACGCCTGAGATTGCGGTTGTTCCAGGAATATTATGGAATGACTCTCCTAACAACAATCCATCTGGTGGTGGATAATAGACTGTGCTGCTCGTACGCCAATTTACCATATCGACTTCAACACTCCAGCCTCCAACGTAGTAAGGACTACCCAGTATTCCAGCGTTCTGGAAGTATGGATAAGCCATCTCATCCACCTCAAAGTCGAATCCGCCTCTTTTTCTGTAAAGCTGATTCGGCGTTCTGAAGACTGGGTCACCGAAGTATAGTCGCGTAATTTTGGACCCGGAGGGAGGCACCAACGGTAAACCGGCTGTGTTGATGTGGAGCAATGTGGATCCTGCCGGCACATAGTCTTCGCCCGCCCCGAAGGGTGCGCCGTTAGTTCCGTCCGCTGCTTTGACTTTTCCAGCTCCAGCATGGTAGACGCTTTCGCTGGACATCCATTCGGCCGCCAGTCTTCCTTGATCATCAAAGAATCTTACTCGAGCAGATGTGTCAGCCGGAAGACTGGTGAGTATTTGTTCCTGCTTGAATACAATGTCCAAGCTGAAAGTGACTCCGATAATGAGATTGATCTGTGCATTGGCTACTTGGCCAGGCTGAGCATAGACTGACACATAACTCGACTGAGTGTAACCGTACGTCCAGGCTCTCAAATCGTACTGTCCTGCTGGAAATGCTGTTGGCAAATAGGAGAAAGATGCCCTAGCGATAGTGTTGAATGGTGCCAATACGAAGTCTGCGTAGCCTCCAACATTCTGATATTCCCCTTCCTCTCCAAAGAAAGCCCAGTTGGCATTATCGTTCGGTGCGAAGTTCTGTCCTCCGCCATTTGCTTGCAAGTAATTGGCTGCACTATTCTGGAATAGGTTTGATCCTGGACAGAGAGGGCGGTTACCAAACTGGATACAACCACCGCCAAGGGCTACGTTCGCCATAAAAGCGGGTTCGTCGCCTAATGCATCGAGAAAGTGGTTATTTTGATAGAGTGCGATATCTATCTCTTGCCCATTCCAGACCCAATTCCTAGCAACTGGTGGCGTTTCCCAGTCCACACTGGAAACAGTCACCTCAAAGCCAGCACCACGATATAGATGGTCACTCATTCCGGTTGGGTTCCCACTCAGGGCCACTGACACCTGTGTCGGGGTTAGGTGAAGGTAGCCAGTTGCCCAAAGCATTGAATTATAAATGTTCGGCGGAATCCCGTAATTTTCACCGTTCCAAGTATCATTTATTCCACCGAGTTGGATGGTTGCGACGCCTGTTCCTATGGCATTACTGTTAAGACCCGATGGGTCATTGGGATCACTGATGCTAGACTGCTGCGTTAGTACTGTAGAGTACCCGTTGTGGCGATATGTTCCCGTACGATTAGTGAAACCTAGTGATGTTACGTTGAAAGACCAGATGACGCCGTTTGAATCTTCAAGCGCACCGTACAGGTAGCCTGCACCCGTGTTTATTGTACTCGTCATCTGAGTATTCTGTAAATTATGGAAATACACTGTCTCGTTAACCCAACTGCTTAATCGCAAGTCTACAGGGAGAGTAACATCTCCAGCCCACTGATTCGCAGTCACATCAAATGAGTATTCCTGAAATGAAGATCCATCAACACCAGATTGTACGTACCCAGACACCCATGCTCGAAGATAGTATCGTCCTGGCGTCAATCCGTTGACCCAAGTTGCGAACACTTGCCGCACATGACCGTCCATGTCTCTCGGCGCTCCGTATTGTGCTTTGGAACCGAACTGGAAATGAAATGGATCAGTTGAACCTCCCCTCACAAACCAATGTTGCGGTGGTCCAACCCCCTGTGGGTCTTGAGTTTGCTTCTGAGATGCGCCGATGCCCAATGGGCTTCCGGAGCCAGTTGCGACCTGATAGAACCAGGGTGTTGCGGCTGATGGTCCTGCGAAGTATCCGCGGCTTGGCACATACTCATGCCATGGAAAAGCAATCGAACCCCCATTGCGTGGGTCACCGCATGAACCGGCATGAGAACCTCCCACGAAACTCTCCTGACCGCCAGCTATGCAAGGTAGTGGGGACCAAGAGACTAAGTTAGCTCTAGGATCTGGCAGATGATTATTCGTCGGCTGATCATAAAGCTCGATCTCGATAAAGGAGTTGTCCGGCCAAGGTTGATCTCCTATCTGATGTTTACTGTACACGTTACCGTGAATCACGACTCCAGGGTTCAAACTTGCATCAAAGTGCAGTGATTGTCCTGGAAGCATTGTGACGCTTGGGCTGACGAGTTCCGTTGGATATCCTGCTGCTTCCGCATAAATATCGTAGGTGCCTGCGGCAATGCCTTCAATGTCGTATTGGCCGTTGGCGGTGGCGTTGAAATAACCCATAGCATCAAAACAACCTGGTCTGATGGGTTGCGAAGGTGATGGGCAAGAGTACAAAGTGGCGCCCGTACTAGGGTCGATTTTTGCGGTCATGTGAGCCCATACTCTACCAGCCTCCTGAATTGCGGAGCCACTGTATAGAGTTGAGTAACCGCCGTATCGAACAGTTCCCGTGAGTGAAGCAGGATCGATTTCAGCATTAACAGTAAGTTGTGGCCAGTTCTGTGTTGGAACCCAACTATTTGGCTGCTCACCAGTCGAGCTCAATGTTGAGAACAGATACATTTTGAAGAAGTACGTACCTGCGATTAAAGGCGCCAGAACACCGTTTATTCTAATGTAGTAATACTCATTTCCATTCGTAAAGTTGATGAATTGATGATGCGTGTTTCCATCCGCAGTCACGGAGACTATTGTCCATCCAGGCCCATA
>CAYWMG010000046.1:0-1749 GCA_964459245.1 uncultured Candidatus Bathyarchaeia archaeon | reverse complement strand
TGTATTCTGGGTAGATTGGTAGTCGTGGTTTTAGTTTGAATCCACGATTCTCGCATACTCTATTTATCGTTAGGACTTCGGGCCATGGAGCTTCCGGGTTTACGTAATCTATTGTGACTGGCGAGATTCCACCCCAATCATTGATCCCGCAATCAAGAAAGTCCGGGTATGAGTCTGGTGATAGGTTGGGTGGGGCTTGAATATTCATTCCTTCTTCGAATAGGAGGCGAGTCACGGCGACGACATTTTGCATGAAGACATGGGAAGGTTCAACATGCTCTCGCATTGGAGTATCCTGTTTGGCTCTGAAGTTTTGAATAATCACTTCCTGAATGTTTCCGTACTCATCATTTATTTTCTTGATAGCGTACAGGGAATCAACAATCTCCTCCGTTGTTTCTCCAATTCCAATGAGCAGCCCCGTAGTGAACGCGATCTTCAGTTCTCCAGCGCTCTTTAACGTTGCAAGTCGAAGCTTGGGATGTTTGCTCGGCGCATGAGCGTGGGGACCGCCTTCCATGCAGAGTCGTTCGCTAACGTTCTCTAGCATGAGGCCCATGCTTGCGTTCACATCTCGAAGTAAGCTCATCTCCGTCTTGGTCATCGTTCCTGGGTTGGCGTGTGGTAGAAGGCCAGTTTTTTGAATAACTAATTCGCTCACATGCCGTAGGTATTCTATGGTTGTTGAGAAACCTAGTGACTGGAGGAACGTTCGGTATTCTGGAAAGCGTTGTTCGGGTCTCTCGCCCAATGTGAAGAGTGCTTCTGTGCAATTGTGGAGTCGCCCGGTTTTTGCTACTTGAAGAACCTCGGCAGGGGTCATTGATTTCGCCTCTTTCTCCCATGGATTTTGCTTGAAGGTGCAGTATCCGCAGGTGTCACGGCAGAGGTTCGTTAATGGTATGAATACTTTTCTTGAGTAACTTATTGTGCGGCCTTTTGCCAGGTTGCGTCTAGTTGCGGCTACGGATCTCAGCAGTAGTGCAGTTTCTCCTGAACACGTAAGCAGCTGCACGGCTTCTTCCTTCCGCAATGTTCTGCCATCGCGTATGGAGCATAGCGTATCCTCCGCTCTCTTGTTGATGGAGGGATCGTCTGTTGCGAATGTTTGACCGGTACTATTGCTTGTGTATCGGAGGCTACTTCGCATATTCAGCCACTAGTTTGAGTACGTACTTTCCTATATAGTCAGCCTCGATATTGACAAGGTCACCCTTCTTCTTGATACCCAGTGTCGTAATCTCCAAAGTGTGTGGTATCAGATAGACCGAGAACTCTCGACTCGTGACATCTACTAATGTGAGACTTATTCCGTCCAGTGCCACGGAACCTTTTTCCACCATCATGGATGTTAGTCTCTTACTGGTTGAGACTGTCATCTTCACTGAACCATCACTCTGTGATTGAATCTTCGTGATTGTTCCGGTTCCGTCTATGTGGCCGATCACGAAATGTCCTGAAATTCTATCCTTCAAGGACATACTCCGTTCTATATTGACCCGAGAGCTGGGCTTCAAGCCTCCAAGGTTGGTGCGACGCAATGTTTCACCCATTACGTCAAAACTTCCAACTGTTCCACGCTTGCCCACTACAGTTAGGCAAGCTCCGTTTAGGGCAATGCTGTCGCCTATGTGTACCTCCTTTATCATCTTCCCGAGATCAATGCGCATCGTGTATGTTCGGCCTTTCAACTTCTGGGTGGAGACTACTGTTCCCATCTTTTCAACGATACCTGTGAACATGATGCTT
>CAYWMG010000045.1:0-18746 GCA_964459245.1 uncultured Candidatus Bathyarchaeia archaeon | reverse complement strand
GTGCAAGCGGAGCCATCCTAGGAATCAAACTTCTTGAAACCCTGAAGAACGAGAAGATTGAATCACACCTCATTATTTCCAGGATGGCAGAGATAACTATCAAGGATGAAGTGGGAATTGACCCAGGCAATGTTAGGTCTATGGCAAGTCACTATTACTCGCCAGATCAAATGGATGCAAGACTCGCCAGCGGCTCATTCAAACATGACGGCATGGTAATCATCCCCTGTAGTATGAAGACAATGGCGGCTATAGCAAATGGGTACAGTTCCGAACTAATATCACGCGCCTCAGACGTCACCTTGAAGGAGAGAAGAAAACTGATCATTGTCCCACGAGAAACGCCTATGAACGTGATCCATCTCAGAAACATGCTGACACTTGCTGAAGCAGGAGCAGTAATCCTGCCTCCGATGCCCGCCTTCTACCAGAAACCAAAAAACGTAGACGATATAGTCAGTTACGTCGTCGGAAAAGTACTGGACATTCTCGATATTCCTCACAATCTCTTCACGAGATGGAATAATTAAGACGAGACAAAGTTTCATTGATCGCCTAAGGATCAAGTAATTACGGAGATTGAAATTAGGCGAAATCCCTTAAATCAACAATACTCGACCGTTCTCGTGTGGTCATTTGCCTCCAAAGAGGCCACACACATGCGAAATGAATTATTGGTGAGGTTAGCTTGGTAGAAGTTGATCTGGAAGCGCCGGTCGCCCGATATATGAGGCGTACGGTTTACTTCATCTCAGAAGATGAAACCTGCGCGAAGGCGGCGCAAATTATGAAGTCGCACGGTGTCGGGAGTATCCTCGTAAAAAAGAATAGCGAGATCGCAGGTATTCTAACCGAGAGAGACATCTTAAATCGGGTAATCGGAGAAGGAATTGATCCATCCAGAACCAAGATTCGTAGTATCATGTCATCACCTCTGATTACTGTGAACTCAACCGCTACGGTTCATGAAGCTTTAGAGATCATGGCCATGCATGATTGTCGAAGGCTGCCAGTTGTTCAAGATGGCAAAATTGTGGGGCTGCTGGCTCAACGATTCATTGTCCAAGAGGACTTGAAAGAACTAATGGATAAGGCGGCGAGACCAGCCATAGAGTCCATCAAATTGCATAGGTTCTATCGTGGGAAGATCGAAGTCAATTTAAAGGTTCCAGTAAGAACGTACAATGACTTTGCTCTCTGGTACACACCAGGCGTGGCGGAGGCGTGCAAGGAGATTGCGAAGGATAAGAACAAAGCCTACGTTAACACGAATAAGTGGAACACCGTGGCCGTGGTTTCTGATGGAACGAGAGTATTGGGTTTAGGAGATATTGGCCCCGAGGCTGCGATGCCAGTAATGGAAGGGAAAGCTCTCCTCTACAAGTATCTGGGTGGAGTGGACGCTTTTCCAATTTGCTTGGCCACGACTGATCCTGACAAGATAGTTGAAACCGTGAAGATACTGCAGCCTTCCTTTGGCGGAATAAATCTGGAAGATATTTCTCAACCGAAATGTTTCAAGATCTTGGACAGACTGCAAGCTGAAGCCCAAATACCCGTATGGCATGACGATCAGCAGGGAACAGCGACAGTCATCCTTGCCGGAGTGAAAAATGCTCTCAAGGTCGTCGGTAAAGAGGAGGGCAACGTTCTCGTAACTCTTGTGGGAGTTGGAGCAGCAAACGTGCGCACTGCCTGGCTACTCATCGCGGCAGGATTCAAACCTGGTAATCTAATGCTAGTCGACAGTAAGGGAATACTGCATCACCAGAGAACAGACCTAGAAACGTTCCCGGAGAAGAAGAAGTTAGCCAAGATAACTAATCAAGAGCAACGGACTGGAAATATTGCGGAAGCAATGAAATCCGCTGATGTAGTTATCGCAGCGTCCAGTTCCAGGCCAGGACTAATACAAAAGCCTATGATTGAAAAGATGGCTTCTGACCCGATTGTCTTTGCTTGCGCAAACCCGCTCCCTGAAATCTGGCCATGGGAAGCGAAAGAAGCTGGTGCTCGGATAGTGGCTACGGGGCGGTCGGACTTTCCGAATCAAGTCAATAACTCCCTGGGCTTCCCAGGCATATTCAGGGGCGTCCTGGATGTGAGAGCACAAAAGATCACAGATACGATGTGTGTCGCAGCTGCCGACGAACTTTCACGAGTCGCTGAAGAGCAGGGAATTAACGAGGATTACATATTGCCAACTATGGAGAACTCAGAAGTCTTCTGGAGAGAAGCAGCCGCAATAGGGGTCAAGGCTCAAGAAGAAGGCCTCAGCCTACGCAAAATCTCAAGAGACGACTTGATAGAAGAAGCAAAAACAATCATACAAAGAGCGAGAGAAATGACCCGGTCAAATACTTTGACAGGCTACATCAAACTTCCTGAAGCCGAAACTAAATTGATTATAACCACACCAAAATCAGTTAGGAAATAATAGCACACGAAAAGTTTTCTATCTTCAACGCCGTTCACCCAACAAGTGTTCGTTGAGCCAATATTCATCAGATCTCGAATTTAATGTAAGGATAAGTCTGATCGCGGAGAGTTTCGGCGACAATGTGGCTATTCTTTGATGTTGGCTCGACCATCTTGGACGAAAAGTCCTTGGAAGACTTGAGAGTAAAAATTCTTGCTAAGGAGTTCTCAAGGCGAGGAATCAAAGTTTCACAAAGACTGCTCACACAAACTATGGAAAACCTCGTTACCGAGTACAGTTTTCGTAGGGGATACGATTTGACTTGGGAAGCATGCTATCGCCTATCTACGCTCAAAGAGGCCGAGGTGATCATGGAGAACTTCAGTTACAAATTCACTGCAATCTGCAAGCGAAAACTAAGAGACCGCAGTATAGAAACTCTCGTCAGGCCATATCCTGATGTGTGGACTGCAATCCCCGTACTGGCTCGTCGACACAACTTGGGCTTGATAGGAAATCAACCATCCGAAATAGAAACTCACCTTAAACATACATGGAAGCTTTCTGAATATTTCAAAGTGATAGCTATCTCAGAACGCGTTCAACTACGTAAACCAGACCGCGCATTGTTCGTATATGCCTTGGCTAAAGCTGCGGCTGACCCAGCTGAATCGGTAATGATTGGCGATAGATTAGATACCGACATCGCGCCAGCAAAGTCCTTGGGAATGACGACAGTCAGAATCCTCCGTGGAATGATGCGACTCCAGAGAGCGTATGGAGAACTCGAAAAACCTAACTATGAAATTAAAACGCTGAAAAATTTATTGAAGCTCTTCTGAAGAAGACCTGAGATTACGTGAACGTGATTGATAGGAGTATTTAATAGCGATAGGATTGCTCGACGACCTAGTTTGAGGCTTTGAATTGAGTGAACCCCTCGGCGAGTACGTTGAAAAAGCACGGCTTTCCACATTTCACTATGGCTTACTGCTTCTGGGCGGTCTCGTTTACGCGTTCACAGCTATGGATGTTCTCCTAATAGCAGCAGTTCTCACCCCAATTATCAATGAGTTCGGACTGGGGAAGCAGCCGATAGTCTCAGGGCTGCTTTTGAGTGCGGGTTACTTGGGCATGTTTGTTGGAGCATTAGCCTGTGGTTTTCTGGCAGACCGGATTGGCAGGAAGAGGACGCTGATCCTGACTATTTCAACCATGTCGATTTTTACGGCGCTCAACTCACTCGCTCCAGACCCGGCGTCTATGGCGGTTCTTCGCTTCCTAGCCGGGATAGGATTGGGTGGTGCTTTGCCGCAACCTGGAATCTACATCTCCGAGTATGTGCCGGTAAAGTATAGGGGACGATTCTTAGGATTGGTTGAAACCTCTTGGGTTTATGGAGCGTTGTTGTCTTTGGCTTTTCCATTATTCCTCTTCCCAAGAGTGGGGTGGCGTTCCACGTTTCTAGTAGCTCTTGTTCCGTTATTCCTGATCCCAATAATTCTAACCCGCGCGCCTGAATCTCCACGATATTTAGAACTGACTGGAAGAGGGACCGAGGCAGTAAAGCTGCTAAAGCGGTATCATCTGATCCCAGTTGGTCTTAAGCCAAAGCTTGGCAGATTAGTCAGGAAGAAGTTGGGTGTTAATGCGGCATTGAGTGAGTTGTGGTCTTCGAGGTTCCGAAGACGAACGGCTATGTTATGGATTTCTTGGGCGGTGCTAGTCTATACCTATTACGGAATCTTCACATGGCTACCTACATTCTATGCGGGGCCACCGCTTAACTTCACGGTAGTTAGGTCGATTCAGTGGGTGCTGATTATTACTCTGGCGCAGGTTCCCGGCTACTACACTGCTGCGCTTCTGCTCGATCGTGTCGGTAGGAAGGCCGTGGCAGTCGCGTATCTTGCTTTTGCGGGCCTCGGTAGCGTTCTCCTTAGTTTAGCCGGGGCACCGGTGATAATACTCGTGTGGAGTGCCGTTATCTCTTTCTTCAATCTAGGCGCTTGGTCCGCCTTATACGCGTACACGCCAGAACTTTACCCAACCCACATCAGGGGAACTGGGTCAGGAGCTGCGGCAAGTATGGGTCGAGCGGCAGGAGTAGTTGCACCCATCGCCACTCCACTATTGTACGCTTACGGTGGCCTGCCGATCGCATTCGCAGCCTTCGCTCTGGTTCACTTCATAGGCGCAATCACAATCCTCCTACTAGGAATTGAAACGAAAGGGAAACTGCTCAGAGAAATATCTAAGGAATGAGACTCCCAATCCTTAGATCCAATGTTAGGTTGATGTCGCCAAAAAGTTGGGAAACCTAATGGAAAACTCCGTAATTGTTGGAAAAGTTGGCAGTATCTGGCGATATCCTGTCATGGGGCTTCAGGGAGAAGAGTTGAATTCAGTAGCCGTGCATGAGGTTGGAGTTAACGGAGACCGAAGATATGCTCTATATGATAAAAGAGCACAAGGAGTGATTGACCCCACAAAATGGAGCTATGACTGGGGAGAAACAGTTGCAGACCCGAACATGCTCGAATTGCAAGCCCATATCATGCCGGATGTTTCAAGCGTTTTGTTAACTCTGCCTGACGGCACGAAAATCGCAAGCAACGATCCTAGAATCAGCCTCGTATTATCTAACTTCCTAGGCCGTGAAGTTATGCTGATTGAACTTCCAGCTATCATGAAGGATAAGGCAAGACGTGGGAGGGCTATTCACCTAATCACGACAAGCAGCCTTTCAGAGCTTAGACGATCATACCCTTTAGGGAACTTTGATCCTAGGAGATTTAGACCGAACCTAGTTATAGAAACAATTGATCCCATAGTAGGCTTTGCTGAAGAGAGTTGGGTTGGCAGAACTATTCAGATCGGAGAGGCTATGCTTCGAATAGAGAAACCAACCGACCGATGTGTTATGACGACGATGAAGCAAGGCAAAATTTCCCACGACTCGAGAGTATTTGAGGTATTAGCGCAGAACCATAGTGTACTGGGTGTCTTGTGCCGAGTCACTTCACCAGGTACCATACAGGTCACGGACATAGCCAGATTGCTGTAGAACTCGCCTCGTCTTCAACTCTTGATCGTGCTCATGACCCCCATGTGCACGACTACGGTTTTCACATCATTGCCGCTTCCGTGGTACAATGTGGCCAACTGGAACTAATGGACAACTGGTATACTGAAAGTAATATTGCATCGACTTTGTAAGCAACGAATAAATCTAACCCTGCCAGTCATTTTTGAAACTGATTTATCCATGAAGCGGTCAATGAGAAGTAGGTCGCGTAGTAGGAACAGTAAGGCGATCTCCAGCAGGAACAGAAGGACGATCTCTCTTCTGCTTTTAGTTATAATCATCTTAGGATCTGTTGCGTTATACTATAGCCCATTGCTTGACGGAATTCGTACTAGGCATATTGACCCGGCTACGATATACGCCAATTCAAGCAATGGTGTAGTGACTGTACGTGGGATAACTGATAATTCTAGCGTGCTTGGAACAGGTTTTGTAATCTACTACGCTGGAACCAACTATATAGTGACCAACTATCACGTGGTGGATGGTTTTGTAAGCCCCACTGTAACCTTCTCTGACGGAAACGCGTACGTGGCGAGAGTTGTGGGGTCAGACGGCTACAGTGACCTTGCAATAGTCTCCGTCAACTGTCCCGCTTCTGAGTTTCACCCGCTTCAACTAGGGTCATCTTCAAATCTTCAAATCGGCGAGACAGTTGTTGCCATTGGAAACCCCTACGGATTATCTAACACAATCACCGTGGGGATCGTGAGTCAAACCGGAAGATCAATTCAGACGGGAACGTTAGGCAATTTTGCAATCGCCAATACTATTCAATTTAGCGCGCCCGTAAACCCGGGAAATTCCGGAGGACCTTTGATCAATTCTGAAGGCATGGTGATAGGGATAACTGCTGCTTCAGTAACCTCGGGCCAAGGGCTTAGCTTTGCTATTCCCGCCAATACAATTTCGCGTGAATTACCGTCACTCATAAAGAGTGGCAAGTATAACCTGCACCCATACTTGGGTCTGCAACTTATGGATATGAGCTATGAGTTGTCGCATGCAATGAACACTAACATTACGTCTGGAGTGTTGATAGTGAGTGCGGTGGCTGGCGGGCCAGCAAGTAATGCAGGTCTTAGAGGGGGCACACATCGAGTCATCATTGATCAGCAACGGGTCACCATTGGTGGTGACATTATAATATCGTTGAATGGTCACAAGATTGTGAATTATGATGCGCTTTCAGCTTATCTAGAGGACAATGTGGTCTCGGGGCAGATAGTCCAGGTTGGTATAATTCGGCAAGGTACTCCTATGGTGGTCCAAGTGGAGTTGGGTACGCGACCGCCATTTCAAGCATAGCCACTGGTTACAGTATCCATTCTTGACGTTCTAGCTTCCTAGTCCAGTCTGATTTAGGTTAAATACGGAAGGCTTCAGAACGATTGACGTCACTATGATTCTTGCTTGGCGAGGATAAGGATGTACTCTGGCAAGCACCCGATGGATAAGGCTCTTGATGCCTTGGTGAGTTACGAACTTAGAAGGTTGAATAATCATCTGCCCAAGGAGAGACGTTGTTTAAGTAAGTTACTTGAATTAACGGACCCTGCCATTGAGGCAGTTGATGGATCTTTACTCCTTCTCAAGACAGTTGATCTTCAAGAATTATCAAAGATAGTTCCGAAAGAATACTGGGATAGAGTGCTGCTCCCATTCGTGATAATGAGGAGAACGGATTTGGGCAGGTCAATCTTTACCGTTGTGGGAGGGCGTTTTGAAGAGTTGACGGTTCAAAAAATTCTTGGTAACACGACTGATGGGTTTCATGAACTCTACAAGCATAAGGAACAGACGTTCCTCTATCGACCTGAAGTTACTGCGCTTGTCATGAAATTGCCCAGCCTAATTGTGATAGGGTTTGGGGTATCGACCGAGCTCGAAGATTATATGCCAAGACGAGACTGAGCGAGTTCATTCTCAATCTCTTTTGTAGTCTTCCAAGAAAGACGGACGATTGGTGGAAACTCGTTATGATGTAGTCTGTAGTCTCTTAGAAAGTGCATAGTCTTCGGGTCGGTTATGTATCCGGATCCAAAATCTCCATACTTCTTATGCAACTGTGCGATGACATCGTCCCTGTGAACTTTAGCAAGTATGCTGGCTGCGGAGACGACTGGATATCTTCTGTCGGCGTGATGTTCGGATACTATTCTGATCTTCTTCAAATTGTTTGAAAGAAAATTACGAATGGTCTCACCATATCTCTTCGCGTTTACATCGGAGGCGTCCACGTAGGCTTCGGATGGATGTAAGTCATTTATCACATCCGCCATCACTCTTGCTTCTAGGAAGTTGAGTTTTCTTAATTTGGTACCATGTAATACTACTTCGTCGATGTCTCTTGGTTGAATTTCTTGAACGCTGATCTTTTTGGCAACTAGTCTAATCTTCTTCTCTAGGTCCATTCTGGTTAGGGGTGTGAGCATCTTCGAGTCCTTAACGCCCATGTTTACGAGTTCACGAATTTGGTCCGTTGGAAGAGTGACTCCAGCAATAACTAGAGGGCCGATTATTGGTCCTCTGCCCGCATCATCTACCCCAGCAATTTCTGGCATTGCGCTCTTGAAACGACCATGCGTTTCAGAAGTTAAAAGCTCCGATTGCGATTGTTGTGGTATGAAATCAGCTAGAATTTTTCTGACTGGCGAGCCAGGTGTTGGGAAGACTACTCTCATTCGCAAAGTTGTTCAGGGGCTTCAAAGTCGAGGTATCATTGTGGGCGGAATGACGTCAAGCGAGATCCGGGAGGGTGGAAGTAGGATTGGCTTCCAGGTTGAAGATATTTCAAGCCACGAGGTTGGAGAACTCGCTAAATTGGGTCAAACGTTTCAAGGAGCACCCATGGTGGGTAGGTACCGGGTTAACCTCGCTGACGTTGAACGGGTGGGTGTGGTAGCTATTAGACACGCGTTGAAGGTTGCAAATGTGATTATAGTCGACGAGATCGGACCCATGGAGTTAAAGTCATCTCAGTTTGTCCTTGCGGTGGAGGACGTGTTGGCCTCGAGTAAGAATTTCTTAGGCACACTTCACAAACGTGCATCTCATCCATTGATCAAGGTGATTAGAACAAACTCAAGCTATAAAATAATTGAACTTACGCCAGCTAATAGAAACATGATTCAATCAGAGGTTATCGCACAGTTCGTGGGTTGAGCAGTATGTGTTCTCAAATGTATGTTTCGGAAGGAAAAGCCAGGTTAATGTTTAGCAGCGACGACGTGCGAGAGCAGCGGGTCTTCTATAACCCACGAATGTCGATGAATCGAGACATTGCAATTCTCTTCGTGCAATCATATTTCAATTCTAGGAAGATCAGGATATGTGATCCGATGACTGGATCAGGCGTCCGGGCTATGCGTTATCTGTTCGAATGTCAAAATGTTGAAGCCGTTGAAGCATCGGATATGAACTCTGAAGCGGTTGAGTTTGCTCGTCGCATGTTCCAGCTTAATCATGTTGTGGGAGAGAGGGTGATAGTGACGGAGGACGACGCGAATAAGTTTCTATTGAATCATGAGGATAGGTTTGACCTAGTTGATCTTGATCCCTTTGGAGCACCAGTCTCGTTCTATGAGAGTGCGTTGCGAAGCATAGTTGACGGTGGAGTGTTAGCGGCTACCGCGACCGATATGGCGCCGTTGACGGGTGCACGAGCAGCGGCTTGTTTCAGGAAATATAATATTGTGCCTGTTCGTACAGATTTTGAGAAAGAGATCGCGATCAGGGTATTGGCTGCGTCGTTGGCTCTTGCTGCCAATAGGCTTGAGATGGGAACGAGACTAGTTTTTTCTCACGCCTCGGATCATTACGCTAGGGTATATGTTGAGGTGCGAAAAGGAAAGAGGGCTGCTAATGAGTCAGCAAAACAATTGGGGTTTGTAGAATATTGTCCAAGATGTTTGAGACGCGATTCATGTAGGAAGTATGAAGAATTTCATCTCTCTTGTGAAAATTGTCGGGGTTTAGCTAGGATTGGAGGCCTGCTCTGGTTAGGTACTTTATGGGATGTGAACTGTGTGAATAATATGAATGATTATTCAGGTCTGATCGCATCGGCAAGGATTGGGGATCTGCAAAAGCTCGTGGGGCAAATTGATGAAGAGGCAATGGCGCCACCTTTCTACTATCGAGTGGACTTAGTTGCAAGTAGTCTGAGAATAAACTCCCCACGGATCGGTTTGATAGTGAAGGCACTTCGAGACATGGGGTACGTTGCGACTCGTACGCATTTTCATCCGAATGCGTTCAGGACTGACGCTCCGATTATACGCATCAGGTCAGAACTGTCACGGTTAGCCAATGAATCCAAGTCCAAGAAAGTATAGTTCAGCACTCTCCGACCTGCTCGCTGGAGGTTTAACGATGCGGAAGATTCGAAAATGGGCTTTCATCTCGTTTCGGAAATCGTTAACCTCCGATCCTTGGAACACTTTAACCAACAGGCTTCCTGACCGTTTTAAAAGTGCGCATGCAAGCCGCAGAGAACATCTAGCAAGTTCTATCTGCCGGGCATGATCAACCTCCCATACTCCAGATACGTTTTGCGCAAGATCTGAAATTACAGTTTCAAATTTTCTGAATCCACAGACTGATTCAATGATTAGCAGAGCGTTAGTATCAGTTATGTCAGCAACGGCTGTTTGAACGTTCTCAAATGGCAGTTTATCGATAGACTGTTTATCTATACCTAGAACGTATCCGCGATTGCCAACCAACTGGTGAGAGATCTGTAGCCAGCCGCCGGGTGCGGCTCCCAAGTCTAGTACGGAGTCTCCACGCTTGATGAAACCGTACCGTTGAGCAACATGTCTAAGCTTGAAGGCTGCGCGGCTTCGATATCCCCTGTCTCTAGCCAGTCGATGAAAATGGTCTCTCTTGTGCTTCCTTAACCATTCACTTGGCACAGCCTGCTACCGCTTTTGTAGAGCCGTTTCATGCAGCCATTTCGTCAGATGCTCACACTTGTTCGGATTCATCACCCAGGCCTGGGGGCAATTTATTATGAGGTCACAGAAGGCGCATGGAATATCCACGATGGAGTCGATAGTGGAGTATCGTCTCTTCGCGAATACTCGATAAGTCCATCTGCCGTCATGAAGTTCTTTCTTCCTTGCTATCAGTCCTTTCTTCTCCAATCGCAGGATTGCTCGAGATCCTTCCCGGCTGTCCGCAGTCAATTTCTTCCATAACTCTGATTGGAGAATGCCCATGTCACCAAGTTCCATGACGATACGTAAGACATCCTGTTCTGTTGGGCCTTTTCTGGGCAAACTATGTCCTTCCAGGTGTGAAGCGTGGTTTTTTGAGAATTTTACCTGTCTTTAGGCCTCATTCAATTTAAAGATCAAGGTTTGGATCCGAATGCGGTTAGGTAACCCTAGAACCATTTGGTACTTCATGGTCTGTTGTGAGCAACGCCAGTGCTGTATCCTGCTCAGCGGCGAGAAGCATTCCTTGGGAGACTTCTCCGGCGAACTTTGTTGGCCTTAGGTTGTAGAGGAATACGACTCGTTTCCCTATGAGCTCATCCGGTTCATAGTACCCCACCAGACTTGATACTGTCTGCCTCACGCCCAATGATCCGAGATCCACGAGGATGCGGTATAGCTTCTCGGTCCGGGGGACTCTCTCAACAGTCGTGATTGTTCCAATCCTTGCATCAATCTTCTTAAACTCATCGAACGTGATTTGGTCGGGTGCTACCTTGTTAGACAACTTGACACCTCACTTGACCAGTGTGATTACTGGTATCCAATAGCGAGAGCTGTTTCCTCGCGTTGGAAATAGGGCGAGCGGGATGTAGGCGTTCGTTCCATTTAAGATTCTATGGCTTCACCAAGATGGTGGCGTTTGGCATGCTAAAATTCGATTTTTATTGGGAGAAGATCATGATGGAAGCCTAGCCTAGCCTGGTTGTTAGCTCAGCAGCTTGCCTCCTGCTTGACGACCCAACCACGTCATCTCAAGCAGTGACAGTTCAAATTTGATTGTACATTTGCAGGGAAGCCACGACTACGACAGCATTGTTACTGTATTCGTAAGGCAACGATAGAGAAGCCTTATCGCCCCTCGATAGACGCGAAACTGTGTCTATGTCGAGATATTTTATGGAAGATTTATTATCGGTGGAGCCACGACAGTAGGTTGGTGTGATTGTTGGTTAAGCGCAAGACGAAGAAAGGCGGGAAGAAGAAAGCCAAGCGGATGACAAAGAAGAAGCAAGCAAAACCTAAGAAGAAAAGGATGCCTGTAGTTGAAACGGTGACTTCTGCGGTTGAAATGGTGGCTTCTGAAGTCTCAGTCCCCGAAATGCCGATGCCATCAGAGCCTATGACTTCTTACGACGACTCATCAGAGGAGTCCGCAGAAACTTCGCCATCAGACAACGAAACAAGTCCAGGATACTAATCTCCCTCCTCCCCCTTCAACGTTGCATCTTCATATCGGAGATGCATAACCATTAACGCCCTATTTGACGAGCAAAACAGGACATTTTGAACGGTGACTTACCTTACTCGAGACGCTTCCGAGTAGAAAAGCCTTCACGTCTGTTTGTCTCCTGCTCCCAATCACTATCAGATCCACTGTTTCCTCTTCAGCAGTCTTCAGAATCTCGTCAGCAGGCGCACCTTGCGGAAGTTTACCCACATAATCTACACCGGAGATTCTTGCCGCTTCTTCTGCTTTGGACATTATCATCTTGCCCTCGGTCTCCATCTCTTTGACAAATACGGTTGTGGCAAGCACGCCTGCCTCTGACGGTGTGACGGCATAAAGGCGACGGACGACAACGTGCAGAATAATCAATTTTGCACCGTATCTCTTCGCAAGATCAATCGCTTGCGTGAGAGCTCTCTCTCCGCATGGTGAGCTATCAACGGCCACCAAAATTCGGGAGAACATTATGCCCAGCTAAGGAATGGGTAGATGAGGTAAAAAGAAGTTGCGGCAAGTCATGTACTCATGCATACGTAATAGACTTCCCACAATCGGCTGAGGGGTAAGTTGTCAAGCCGACCCATCAAGTATGCCTGATACAACTAGTTGGTCTAGGATGCTTCGATTAGGATCTAGGTCATCTCCTTGTCACCTGCTCAATAACCAGCCGTGACCCATCTAATGCTATGAAGAGAGGCTGACCTTTCTCCCACTTGAGCTTCTCAATCATCTCACGAGGTATTGTGATCCTGAATTGTTCTCTAAAGGCTTGCAGACGGACTATGTCCAAGGATTGAGACATTATCAACGACTGAGGACTAATGAGGCCTATAAGGCCTTATGAGGATTACTAAGGCTTAAATATACTGAGAATACTAATTAGTACTCGAAGGACTAACGTTGGAGACAATAGAATATTATCGTGATTCTTCTGGTTTTTGGAAGATTAAAGCACTCAAGCGTAGGCGGGTGGTTCATCTTTAGAATATTAGGGAGCTCAGTTGCTTCCAATCTTCTTCAACTGTCTCTGGTACATCTCGAGAGCTTCCTGTGAAGATGTTGCGTCTTCCGCCGACTTATCTTTCCGCCAATTACCAGTGAAACGAGGGAAGCGAAGCGCGAGGCCACTGTTGGGACGAATTGCTCCGCGACTACAAGTGTGGAGCGGGGAAAGCGTAATCTCGTCCGCAGCAACTTCAAGGACGATTGCGGGCAGGAACCAAACATCTGGTGTCATTAGTGAACTCACTCGAGGATGTTCCTTGCTGATCACATAAGGCATCATGGTTTTCGGGAGATTGGCTATGTCTTCGTCTGTAAATCCTGAACCCAGTTTACAGAGCGTCTCGAACGTGTCCTCTTTAGAGTTGTAGGCTGCCATTAAGAGCGCCCCGTATCCTCCAGCCCGTCTTCCTCTCCCAGCAAAGGCGCCGACGGGGACAAGGTCAACAGTATCTTGAACTTCCGCTTTGTAGGAGCGCTTATATTTTATCCAAAGCCAGCCTCTCGCTCCCGCCTGATAAATCGACTCATTTGAGATGTTCTTGATTACGAGTCCTTCGCAACCTGACGCTACCGCTTGATTCATCAACTCATCTATTCGATCCGAGTCATTAACCATAAACTGCTCTGAAATCTTCACGTGATCTGAGTTTGTTGTGATTTTACTTAGTGTCTTCCTTCTTTCAGGGTATGGCATATTAGTCATATCGCGGCCCTGAACGTACAGAAGATCGAATAGGAATAGTGTGATGGGCACCTCTTCAGACATCTTTTCGATATCAAACTTTCTTCCTCTTCGTTGTGAAATAACTTGAAAGGGGAGCATATCTCCAGTTTGAGGGTCGACTGCAACGCACTCGCCTTCTACTATTGCCTCATTTACTTTTACGCTCTCTCTCAAGTTTTCGGCAACATCAGGAAACTGGTCAGTTATGTTCTCCAGTCTTCTCGAGAAGAGCTGCACGCTATTAGGGCCAATATGGGCTTGTGCTCTTAATCCATCATATTTGTACTCAGCTGCTGCTTCCCCTCCCAACTTTTCTAATATTTCTTTTGCGGAGGGTAACCGTTCACATAACATCGATCGAATTGGTCGGCCGACTGAAATTTTGAATTCATTTATTCCATTCAATCCATCTTGCGCTACGACGTCGGCAACGTAGCTGAGATCCGAAGACAGGTTGTAAGCTCGCTCTAAGGGTTGTCTGGCCTCTTTTCCACCTCCGTATGCTATCGCTAGTGCGTCCAACATTGTCATGTCCGCTACTCCCAACCTAAGATTACCGATAGCGATTCGTGCAATGAACTTGCTCTCAAGTGGAGAAGCGTCGCTTAGCAAACTGATGAGATGACGTATCTTTTTCTCAATCGAGCCTGGACCAGACGAATGGGCAATCTTTTCGAATGTTTCATATACCGTGTTTACCGTCAAAGGTTTTTGACTTAATGTGGACTGCGATTTTTTTCTAAGGAGTTGTTCAACACTTGATCCCAAGTCTCCTGTTTTCTTATAAACCGATTCCACGAATGGCTCGGGTTTTCCTGTAACCTCTGCAATGGCTTTGGTTAGAAGTTTCTCCGCGACGCCCAGCTCGATACCCATATAGTCAGGATATAACCTGCCCTGCAAGAGATTCAGTACTTTACCCAACTGATCCTTTGGTGTTGCTTTGATCAATTCTACGAGAAGACTCGTCATCTCGAGGCGTTTAGTAGTTGCTTCTATTTCTTCAAATGTTTCAGCGAGCTTGATAAATTTCAATGTTCATGCAACTTTTGTAGATTCGTGCAAAGCGGGATAGTTACGGTCCAAGAGTAGACAATAGACTTTAGGTCTTTGGTTCCTGCATCCAGTTTCCGCTGAAAGCATATCTCTAGCAATTGAAAAATAGCAATATGGAATGCCATCATCATGGGGGCTTAGAAATTTCTTTAGAGATTCAAAGCATGCGATTTGGTTGTGCGGGTTGGTCTTACAAGGAATGGCTTGGACCATTTTACGACCAGGGAAAGAGCATGTTGCAACAATACGCAACTGTCTTCGATACCGTTGAGCTTAACTCCTCGTTTTACAGGAAACCTGATGAGGGAACTATTCTTGGCCTCACAAGGTACACGAAAAAGGGGTTCATGTTTAGCGCGAAGTTAAACCAGAGATTTACTCATGATCTCAAATTAAGGCTGGACGAGAAAACGCAAGACGAGCTCGAAGAGTTTGTTCGATTATTCGATCCGTTATTGACCTCGGATAGGTTAGGCTGTTTTCTCATTCAACTCCCACCTTCATTGAAGAAAAACAATATGGTCCTCGAAAATTTTCTGGCGGGGCTTCCGCATCGCTATGATTACGTGGTCGAGTTTCGTCATCCTTCATGGATGGATGATGCAACTTGGCCCATCTTGTCGAAATATGAAATTGCTTACTGTATCGTCGATGAACCTCTCTTGCTGCCCGAATTACACGTTACCTCACCAATAGGCTACATTAGATGGCATGGACACGGTGAACATCCATGGTATGACTACCGCTATACTGACCAACAACTTCGAGAATGGATACCAAAAATCAAGGAGGTGGCAAAGAACACGAGCAAAACTTACGGGATATTCAACAACCACTTCCATGGGTATGCGCCTGAAAACTGTCTCCAAATGATGCAAATGTTAGGGCTATCACGCCCAAATCATCAGAAGATGCTCAAGAGAGTTCAAACCTACATTGAACGAGAGCAAGCCGGATTACCTCCTGTTGGTACTCTGGATGAGTTCACCGACCTGAAGTAGAATCCCTGCCTCTTTATACCTGCAAAATTTTTATGGCTCTTAATAGAGAGTTTCAATAGACGCTAATTCAGACTCGGCTGTGGTTGTATCGTGAAATGCCCTCTTTGCGGGAAGGAAATGACGAAAATGAACCAGAAGACCAAGTCTGAGGAGGCCTTGTTTTACTGCGAGAGGCATGGCGTGATGACCAAGCCATCCAATCTTAAAGAAAAAGCAGACCAAATCGCGAAACATGTTTGACAATGCCGGTCCAGTTCGCTGACTTCAACTTCCGAATAGTTGGTTGAATCAGCCACTCTGGCGAATTGTTGTTACTCATAAAAATGCAATCATGAGCCACGTAGTTGGTCACGTAAGATCTAAAGTATTAATTTACCATACGCGTTTGACAATTGCGGTGCATTCAATGCCTGAAAAGTCATGTGGCGCTGTTATATTCAGGCGGAATGGATGCATGAAATATCTGTTGCTCCACTACGAAGGTGGGCATTGGGACCTTGTAAAGGGGCACGTTGAGCAGAACGAGTCTGAGAAGCAGACAGTGTTGCGCGAAACCGAAGAGGAAACGGGAATTGTTGATCTAACTTTTATCGAAGGCTATCGTGAGTCCATCAGCTACTTCTATCGAAGAGCAGGCAATACTGTCAAAAAGGATGTAATATTCTACCTCGTTGAAACTAAAACGCAAGAGGTACGTCTGTCGAGGGAGCATGTTGGGTTTGACTGGTTTACCTATGAAAGAGCAATAGAGAGATTGACGTATAAGAATGCGCGCGATACGTTGCAGAAAGCCCACGAGCTTCTCAGTAAGCCACGTACTCAAACAACATTAGGAGAGAAACGCAGCTAGCACTGCCCTGGCTCCGTGCATTTTATTTTCAGCTTGTTGCCAAACTATGCTTCTTGGGCTCTCAATAATTTCGTCGGTAATCTCTTCTCCGCGTTTTGCAGGCAAGCAATGCATTATGGAACAGTCATCTCTCGTTTTTGCTACGAGTTTAGAATTTAACTGATATGCCTTGAACTTTTTCGCTTTTACTTTAGCGCTCTTCTCCTGACCCATGCTCACCCAGACGTCTGTGTACAGGACATCTGCTCCTTCGACTGCTTTGGCAGGGTCTTGAATAAATTCAATCTTTCCACCGGACTGTTTGGCTAACCTCTCTGCTTTGTCAATTATGAGTTTTTCTGGTTGGCATGCCTTTGGGCAGGTAACAGTGACTTCCATACCCATGATTGCACCACCAAGTAGCCATGAATTGCATACATTGTTTCCATCTCCTACGAATACGAAACGCAAGTCTGAAAGTTTCCCTTTGGCTTCAAGAATGGTCATCATGTCTGCAACGATTTGCGTTGGGTGCTCCAAATCGCTCAGAGCATTAATTATGGGAACAGGAGCATATTTTGCGAATTCCACTAGGTTCTGGTGCGCGTACGTTCGAATAACGATGCCGCTTAAGTACGACCCTAGAATTCTGGCCGTATCTTTCAATGGTTCTCCTCTTGATAATTGAAGTTCATCAGATCTGAGATACATTGCCTGCCCTCCCAGTTGATATACTGCCGTCTCGAAGCCTACACGTGTTCGTGTGGAAGGTTTCTCGAATAACAACCCGACAACCTTCTTCGATAGGAGTGGGCTATTTCCAGATGATTTGGATTCTGCCTTGAGCTTAATCGCTACATCTAAAATTGATTGAAGCTCTTCTCGACTCAGATCTGTCATCGAGAGAAAGTCTCTGCCCGTCAACATTGTAATCGTAGCGCAGTATTATGAGGCTACTCAAAAAGTCACCTCTTCTTGTTCAACAGATTTTGTGAGCCTTGTTACTATCGCTATGTTTAGCGAGGATTTTCTTAGTAGGGTCAATTAGGAATCGGCCAGACTTCAGGATGTCCATTCCGATAAGAACGCGATATCGCATATCTGATCGATCATTGACAGTTACAGGTAGAGCGAACCTTAATCCACCCACCTCTATTATGCCACGAACAACTGGTCGAGTCCGGACTCTGTCCAAAAGGGCTGATTTGACTTTCGCAACGTCAACAGTAGGCCCGAGGCCAATCTTAGCTGCCAACCAGACATCTACAGAAGTCCTTGAAGCTCCAGTGTCAACTTTGCCCTTAACCTGAGCCTCCCCATGATGGCCAATCACCCTAACATATTCAATTGGGCCAATTAGGATCCGATCCGCAGTTGCCCCTCCAGCCACCATGATCTACCTTTATCAAGAGACCGAGTATTAAGCCCACGTAGATTCAGTGGCCGTCAGATGAAGATTGGAATTATCTCTAAGAGTATCGAATTTTGGACTACCTCGCAGATTATGAAGGCCATAAAGAAGAGAAACTTGGAGCCAGTCTACATACATACGCCAAGGATTCACCTGACCCTTAAAAACGGTAAAGCAGACGCTATCTATGACCACCTCTCGATCTCAAGCCTTGACGCCACAATCCCACGGATAGGACGCAGCTTGACGCAACTCGGATTGATGATATTGAAACATTTCGAGCTGATGAACGTTCCAAGTACACTTTCCCTGACTGGCCTTCTGACTGCTAGAAATAAGTACCTCACACTCCAATCCCTTCATGATGCAAAAATCCGTATTCCCGATAGTGTTCTTATAGCATCTCGGAACCGAAGCGAGGATTTGATCGAATACTTGCCGCCTCCTCTCGTTCTAAAACTTCTGGTAGGAACACAAGGAATTGGCGTAATGCGAGTTAATGACGCGAAAGAAGCGGGCCCGATTATTGATACTCTATCGGAGCTTGATCAGATGATTTGTTTGCAAAAACACCTTCCAAACTCTGGCGAAGACAGGCGGGTCTTCGTAACGGGTGGCGAAGTAGTTGCTGCTATGAGACGTCGCGCCGCGGCCCATGAATGGCGAAGCAACATCCATATTGGTGGGCAAGGCATGACTCACAAGGTTACCTCGGAGGAAGGTGAAGTCTCAATCAAGGCAGCGGAAGCCGTCGGTGTAGAAA
>CAYWMG010000044.1:0-3768 GCA_964459245.1 uncultured Candidatus Bathyarchaeia archaeon | reverse complement strand
ACAACACGTGGCCCGCCTTAATTGCACTACTTACTCTTCAGTATAACTATCCACGCTCACATAATAACAAGAAAGAAGAAGGCCACAACGATCAGAATTCTGTACACGCCAAATGGGATGAAATTATTGGTTCTAATGTAGCTGAGGAACATCTTGATCACAACCAACGCCACAAGAAACGATGTAACGAAGCCGAGTGCAAGCAAGCCAACCTGTGATGGTTCTTGAGATAACCCGGTAAATGACATCAATAGGTCAAAGCTAGAGACACCGATCATCGTCGGAACTGCTAACAAGAACGAGTACAATACTGTGGTTTGTCTCTTCAAACCCAACACGAGCCCCCCAGTTATTGTAGCAGTTGACCTTGATAGGCCAGGAATCACTGAGAGCGACTGAAACAAGCCGATCAAGAGACACTGCTTGTACGGTATACTCGTTACATCGTCGTATGTAGCGCGTTCTCTGTAACGCCATTCAAACACTATCAAGAAGATTCCACCAAGAAGAAGTGCCCAGAGTACAACTTGCGTATTACCCAACAGGAAATCCTTGAACGTACGATATAGTACTAGACCAATAATTCCAGTCGGTAACACTCCTACTATCAATCGTTTTATGATCTCAAAGTTAAGGAAGAGCCTCCAATACAAGACTACAACGCTAACTATTGATCCGAACTGCAACACCAAATAGAAACTTTTCACAAAAGGGGTCTGGTCTACACTAAGGATGACCGCAGCCAAAATTGTATGGCCGGTTGAAGATACAGGAAGGAATTCCGTGATGGCTTCAACAATAGCCAATATGATAGCGTCTATGAAATTGAGCGCGACCAATATTATCTCAGTCAGCTCGATTGTCCAGACAAGTTCATAAATTAGAATTTCGGTAGCCGAATCTCAACCAAGTCACAAGCATGTTGAAAGGCAAACAACATGAAGATCGATAAGCACACCACACTAATAGTGGTAGATGTCCAGATTGATTTCTGTCCGGGAGGCGCTCTTGCCGTTAAAGACGGCGATCAAGTCGTACCTATTCTGAACCAGTACATCAAGATGTTCACTGATGCGAAAGCTCCAATAATATTTACCAGAGATTGGCATCCACCTGATCATAGCTCGTTTAAGTCTCAAGGAGGAAGCTGGCCTCCTCACTGCATCCAAAATACTGAAGGAGCAAAATTCCACCCGGATCTCCTTATTCCTAAGGATGGAGAGATCGTCTCGAAGGCGGATAAACAGGATGAAGCATATTCCTTCTTCAAAGGAACTGATCTCGCACAGAAACTTCACCAACGCAACATAAGGAGGCTGCTTGTTGGAGGACTGGCCACTGATTACTGCGTAAGAGAAACCGTCCTCGACGGAATAAAGCATGGCTTCGAAGTATACCACCTTGATGACGCATCACGTGGAGTAAACGTGAATCCGGCTGACTCGGAGAGAGCATTGAGTGAGATGGTTGATCTAGGAGCCAAACGAATTAGCTTAGATGATCTAACGAGCCCATCGGAAACGATGTGAGTTTAGCCTGGAAAGAAGTACGGCAGCGATTGATTGGGCGACGGCGCCGTCCCCTCCTTATCGCCATAATGCGACTTTCGCTCGACTTTGACAATCCGGATCTTGTGATGTTCCGCTAATACTCTATAGTCTTCTGAAAGCCTGAGCTGATGCAGGGCGTGCTTCACCTGCAGTTTCGCTTCCTTTACACCAATTGCGTCGTCCAGCATCAACTTACCTCCCTTCACGTCGACCTCAGTCTTCAATCGCTGCGTGAGTATCTCAGCAAGATCCTTTCCGATCTTCTTGAGGTCGTTTAGTTCGACCTCCATCAAATTAGCTTCCCATATTCTTGATAGTGCTTGCGCTAATACGTCTTCCTCCATACTTACAGAGCCAACGTCATTGCTTTTAAAGCGGAATCTAACTGGAACCTAATCATAGGGGGAGGCGAACAATTTGTCCGCATCCTTCGCACCTCAGAAATTCATACGCTTCGTTCCTGAAAAGAAAACGAACTTTCCTGAGGTGTTGGCATATCCTTACTATATCTGTATTCAATTCGATCACCATACATACAATAGTCAAATCGACCAATAACCAAGAGACATGACTGAAACTATCTCATGCAGTCTAGACTCAAGGAATGCGTGGTTTACTAATTTACGAATTGGAAAAAAGAATGATTTAGATGTGTTGAGATTAGACAGGAGAGTGCACGATATTGTTTCTCAACTGTCAAGTCTGAGGCTCACTCTTCCAACGTCCAGTTCTAGCACTGATTGTCGAAGCTTGGATGAAAGTAATCGTCAGTTCTCTACCCACTCGGTTGAATGAGGGGTAGAGGTTGTGCTATCTCTTGGCTTTACATGGACATAATCAAGTGGTGCGCAGTTTAGAATCATTCGCGGCTGAAGTATTGGTTGAAGTGGATGGTGCTCCGGGCGGGAGTTTCATGGCGGTTAGCCATTTTGAACCCGCGATCAGCGACTCTAGGGTGAGTTCCCCGCGCTTAGGCTCGAAAGGCCGCTATGCTTTCGGCCCAGTAGGATAACCGGGCTACACCACCGGAGCACACTGGTGGAAAACTCAGCATCTTGACTTTAAGCTCTTTTGCGTCTACTACTTCAGACAATTTTGGGGTCAGTGCCTAGTAATCCTGAAATCTGCGAACTCACCAACCCAATCTTCCCAACTGATGTCTAGCTTGCGGACATAAGAACCAGGCGGACCTCGACTACAGAACTCAATTACCGATTCAACCGCTTCCCTGTCTCCTTCCAAGATGGCTTCCACTCGACCGTCAGGCAGGTTCCGCACCCAACCCGTCACATTGTATCGCTTTGCATTCCTTTCCGTCGCTCCTCTGAAGAATACACCCTGCACACGGCCACTAACAAGAATGTGAGCTCTCACCTTCAATCCTCAATCTCCCCTTTTTTGAATCGAACAACGCAGCCCTAAATATGTGGCTATGGAATGCTACTTTCACAAATGTATTCGCGGTGAAATCAGCCAGATTGCGTGCGGTAATAGTTGAATTAAAGCTACCAGCCTTGCCACCACTAGCTGAAGAAACAAAAACTATGGCAGAGAACATAGGCTACGAAGTGGTAGCAACACTTATCCAGAAACGTAAGAGCGTGCACCATTCCTACACGATTGGCCCTGGCCGACTTGACGATTTGAAGAGGATTGTAGAAGATAATGATGTTGATACGGTGATTTTCGCAAACCCATTATCGAGTAGCCACGTTTTCAAGCTAACACAACATCTTGGGGCTGACATACGTGTCATTGATAGAAACCTGCTGATCTTGGAAGTTTTCGACAAACGTGCCTTTGCGAGTGAGGCTAAACTGCAAATTCGCCTCGCCAAACTCAAGTACACTTTGTCATGGGGTAGAGAATTCATCAAACTGCGCGGAATAATGGGCGAACAGTTGGGTTGGATGGGCCCAGGCAATTATCCATACGAAGAATACTACCGTGCCTCCAGAAGGCAAATCAGCAGAATCGAAAAAGAGCTGGATGACATTTACAAGAAAAAAATGATCAAGCGCGACCGCAGAAGAGAGCTCGGATACCCGATTGTAGCACTGGCAGGGTATACTCAGGCTGGCAAGACTAGTTACTTCAACCTTGTAACTCATGAAGAGAAGAATGTTGGGCTCGGGCCATTCACAACGCTAGGTAACGTTGCTCGACGAACACAAATTCCCAACAATCCGGCAGGTGAATTTATTCTAGTGGATTCCAT
>CAYWMG010000043.1:0-3341 GCA_964459245.1 uncultured Candidatus Bathyarchaeia archaeon | reverse complement strand
TGAGGAGAGTTGACGTGGGTGTTGGTGCGTTACCACATGGATTGAGCGAGTACGCTATCGAGTCTACACTTCGTGCTCGTGTGAGTTTTGTCGATTTGATCTTCGGCTGGCGATTTCAGCAAGGGAGGATCAACTCGACTGCAAGGAGGAGAGGAATTATGATAATTCCTGCTTGCGGGTTAGCGCCTAGCTTAACGAACATGCTCGTGATGGATGCTGTTGAAGAGATGGATCATGTAGTTGAAGTTCACATCAAGGTGGGTGGAATACCGGAAGCACCAAAGCCGCCTCTGAACTACCGAATAGTCTTCTCTTTCGAAGCGGTGCTTGAAGAATACTTACGGAGGGCACGTATCGTCAAGAACGGACGAATAATCGACGTTCCAGCCTTATCAGGACTAGAAACGATCAATTTCCCTCCACCCATAGGAGATTGCGAATGTTTCTACACGGACGGCCTATCAACTCTTACCCAAACCGTAAAGGGTGTTGAGGAGATGGATGAGAAGACAATTCGTTGGCCTGGGCATGTTGCTCAGATTCGAACCCTGATCGAATGCGGCCTCCTCGACGAGAAGCCAGTAAATTATGACGGAACCCCAATTGTTCCAAGAAGGTTCATGGCGCAAACTCTCTCGGAGAAGATCAAGCTTGGAAAGGAGAGAGATCTGACGCTGCTTCAAATCGATGTGGAGGGAAAGGCCAGCGGCAGGAACTTGCATAAACGGTATCTGATGATTGATCATTACGACACCAAATCTAGGACCACATCAATGGCTCGAACAACCGCCTACCCATGCTCTATCGCTGCTCAACTCGTCGGGTTAGGAACAGTCGCTGCCAAGGGTCTGATTCCACCAGAACTGGCATTCAGGCATGAACTGCGAGCGAGAATTCTAGACTATCTAGAGGAGAGAGGCATCAAATTTTCCACTCTGGCAGTCTGATTCTGGTAGGCTGATATTTTCAAATGCTATAAGTATCCTGACCATCCAGCAACTGTTAGCGAGTGATCATGAACTCCAATAATCTGCCTGATCTTCTTGCCAGACTCTCAGAAGCATATGGGCCATCTGGTTACGAAGATGAAGTAAGAGAGCTGATAGTGGGTGAGATTAAGAAATGCGGGGGGAAACCGGAAGTCGACTCGCTCGGCAACGTATATGCTGAGATTAAAGGCACCGGCAACGGTCCAAGGGTGATGGTTTCTGCGCATATGGATGAGGTTGGCTTCATGATCAAATACATTGAGGATTCAGGACTTTTGAGGTTCGTGACACTCGGAAACATAAATCCTAAAGTTATGCCGAGTCAGAGAATTATGATTAGAGGCGCGAAACCGCAGATAGGGGTTATCGGAAGTAACCCTCCGCATGTTTTGTCACCTGAGGATGCGAAGAAACCGGCTGAGTTGAGTGAACTCTACATTGATATTGGAGCCGCGTCGCGAGAGGAAGTACGCCAACTCGGTATAGACGTAGGAAGTACCGGCGTATTCGACGTGCCCTTTCGAAAGGCAGCTAACTCGATGGTTGTTGGCAAAGCCTTCGATAACCGAGCGGGTTGTGCGGTTGCTCTGAAATTGTTTGAGTCAATCGCTCGCAGGCCAGCCTTCCCAACTGTGGTCTTCGCATTGACAGTTCAAGAGGAACTGGGAATGAGGGGAGCGACCGTGGCAGCTAATTTGGCGAACCCAGATGCGGCTATCGTATTCGAAACCGCCGTGGCAGCAGATTCTCCCGACGTAAAACCAAGGGACAGGCTGCTTGTTATCGGGGAAGGTCCTGCAGTGCGTATACTTGACAATTCGATGGTCACACAGAGGCTGATGCTCGAACATATGAAGAACACCGCTGAGACACATGGCATCCCATATCAACGCCAAATAAACATGAGAGGAGCTACCGACGCAGGCAAGATTCATCTTAGTGGGAAGGGTATTCCAACCGGCGTCTTGTCTACACCATGTCGATACCTTCACAGCACATCGCTGATGCTGAGTTTAGTAGACGTTGAGAATCTTCTCAAGCTCGCTGAACATACCATTCGAGACATGAACTCTGCAGACATGTTCAAGTATGAAATCTAGGCCAATAAACGATCTTTAGAACACCACCCGAACCTGTCGATACCCAGGTGCACTCCACGTATCCGTATAGCCAGGGCTTAACCAATCGACGCTGATTACGTATGGCCTATTACTGGTTGAGGTTTATAGTGCATCTCGAGCCTCTTCAAATCGTCTGGAGTTAACTTTACGTCAAGAGAGGCTACGGCCTCTTCCACATGACTAGGCTTCGTTACACCAATTATCGGTGCCGTTATTTCCTTGCTGAGTATCCACGCGAGAGCAACCTGAGAAGGGCTGATATCCTTCTCTTTCGCTATCTCTTCGACGACATCGAGAATGTCATAATTGGGCTTGAAATATCGACCTTCCATAATCATCTTATCGCTTTGTGAGCGAGTGGTCTTCCCTTGTTCGCCTCGCCTATATTTACCCGTGAGGTATCCTCGAGCAAGTGGACTCCAAGGAATGATCGCAATTCCCTCACTTTTGCAGAGAGGGATCATTTCTCGTTCATCTTCACGGTACATGAGGTTGTAGTGGTTCTGCATACTGACGAATCTTTCCAAACCGCATCGATCACTCGTATGGAGCGCCTTCAAGAACTGCCATGCGGCCATGCTTGAGGCTCCAATGTAACGCGCCATACCAACTCGTACTGAATCGTTTAATGTTCGCATCGTTTCCTCGATCGGTGTCCCGTAATCCCATCGATGAATCTGGTAGAGGTCGACGTAGTCCATTCCTAAGCGTTTTAGAGAGTCTTTGATCTGTTGCATGATATGTCGTCGTGATAGCCCTGAATCATTTGGGTTATCCCCCATTACTCCTCTAACCTTAGTTGCGACCACAACGTCGTCGCGGCGGCCTTTCAGGCATTTTCCCAGAATCTCCTCAGAACGACCATGCGAGTATACATTTGCCGTATCGAAGAAATTTATCCCAAGATCAATAGCCTTCTTCACTAGTATTTCCGCATCAGCTAATTCAACCTTCCAAGCGACGTCATTCCCAAATGACATGCATCCCAGACAGATTCGTGATACTTTAACGCCGGCTTTACCGAGATTTACATACTGCATTCTAGCTCAAGCTCCGTTCGTGGGCTCTCTAATTCAAAACTTCTGGGTACTTATCAGTAGTAATGCTGATCCGTGAAGAGCATATTATTGGGCACCCACTCGTTAGAAAGTGGGCGGGCTTACCTTTTTGTATGCACGGCGATGGGTCATCAGAATCGGTTCGGATGATGATCAAATCATTAGAGCATGAA
>CAYWMG010000042.1:0-1813 GCA_964459245.1 uncultured Candidatus Bathyarchaeia archaeon | reverse complement strand
ACTTCAGGAGCCAGCGTTGTTATTCTGCGTTAAAAGGCGTCGCGGATAGTTTCCTCACAGAATGCTGAATGTGTTTAGAGGAGGTGGTTGTTTGCCGAAGGGTAGGAAGAAAAAGAAGACGGTGGAATCGCCTGCTGCAGGCTCTGAGTCGCAACCGTCTGAAGTGTGATCTCGAGCTAAACACCTCTGAGGCCTCCCGGACGTAAAGTTTGGAGGTCCCGCTTCTTTTAATCGCTCCCTCAAGCCTTAAGTTGAGGCTGTATTGCGTGGGTCTTCAATCAATTATCGTAGCTCTACTCCCAAGTCGTCTGAAGAAGAAGACCATTGCTTCAGGGAGAAGTGAAGATCGCCTCCTACACGCTTCGCCTCTACTGGCCCCGTAAGTTAGGTTAGCGATTGCATCTCGATCGTTGTCCGAAATGTGGGAAACCGGGGTCCCTCCGTTATGTTTTTCGTCGTTGCGGTAAACTTGGCTGTAGATGTGTTCGAGGCGGCGACTTCCGGCATGGACCTTACCCCGTTGTAGAGCATCATTCAACGTTCGGTGAACCGCCCACTCAATGCGACATTATCATGAAGCAGCTGTCCGACGATGATCGCGTTAGCCTCCGACGGCTTCTTGAAAAGGAACGAGCATCGAGCCCCCAGTGACTCGCTCTCCATCAAGGGTAGGGTTAACTTGTCAGCTCATCCTTCAAGGAATTCTGGCTGTTAACCCTCGGCTCATTGGTATAAATACAGGATTACAAGCCGAGAGGGTTTACGCTTAACCCAAGTTGACTTCGAAAGTCGGTTGCTTATTTTGGAACATATCTTCAAGTGGTACTGAAACCTTGAGTCCCTTGAGTTCCTCATTCGCTTTGCGAAAGCACTCTTTAATCTGTTTATCATCAAAGTTCTGTTTTTTCAAGTCTTCAGCAGTCACTGATACGAGAACAAGGTGATCTCGCGGTCGTAGAGCCATGCTCTCTCCCACGAACACACCAAAGCGATACTTGAATCCCAAGTCCAAGACAGCGGGAATCGATTCACCAGAACGACCGTTCTTTGTGTATGTTGGTTTCTTTATGATTGCCGGTCCAAGACCATCGTTATACAATCTGACTTCTACTGGACCGTCCAATTTACGATGTATCATTAGGTATGGTTTGATACTGGCTGCGTTGGTTCTTTGCTGATTTGCGTTTGCTTGGTCAAATCTTTGTTGAGTGCGTATCTCTGACCTAATCGCAACTATGACGGCTCCTAGTGCCGCAATCGCCGCTAGAAAATTCGCAATTGAAGAGTATTCAAACCCAGTTGCCAGCTCCCTATACAGGATAATGACCGTTACAACGGCCACTATGGCCACAATGAGAACTGCGGTAAGTATGTCTCTGTCACTCGAATTCAAATCTCATTCTTCGCTAGGCACTCTCCCAGAATTACTTGTGCGGTTTCTCGGATTGTGCCTAGCATGCGTTTCTTTTGTTCTTTCTCATGAGTTTTCTGATCTCAGAATGTCCACGTGACTATCCAAGGTTTCGTACGGTTGATGATCTGAATATGCACTCCAAATGGGTAATGGTCATCTAACCCTAAGCCCTGTCTGTTCAAGATTATCGTCCGCTCTAGGTTCCAGCAGACCTGGTCTGAAGGCGAATACCTTTCGATTGCGCGTATCAACTGGTGCGGATTGATCAAAGGGCAAGACAAATGGCTAACGCTCATCCAAAATGCCAGCAAGAAGGTGAAGTAGGTAGTGTCCTATAGTGCCGAAGATCGGCTTCGACTGATGGACCATCTATCACGTAACCATATGCAGGAATCAATG
>CAYWMG010000041.1:0-3051 GCA_964459245.1 uncultured Candidatus Bathyarchaeia archaeon | reverse complement strand
AACAGTTCGCGGATCTGCTCCTGCAAGAAAAGAAAACGCTCGTGGTGCCAGGCGCACATTTCGGAATGGATCGATACCTACGTGTAGGTTACGGATCTCCAGCAGACTATCTCAACAGAGGACTCAAACGAATCGACGAGCTAGTTAATGAAATCACCCGGTGATTTCCACGACATATAAGTTACGCACATGATAATTAAAGCGATATTGTGAATTTCAATTATGACCACCTATGTCTGATCAAGAGATTTTGGAAGAGTTAAGGAAGATTCGAGAGGCGGTCGCTCCAAAGCCCGCTCCTCCGGAACCTAAGTCAAAGGGACTCATCGCTGAGTTCATGGATTTCATTGGCAAGGCAGGAGTGATCGGACTGGCCGTTGGTTTCATAATGGGCACATATATCGGCAAAGTAGTCTCAGCTCTTGTTCAGGACATTATCATGCCTATTCCAGGCGCATTAATCCCGGGTGGAGACTGGAGGAAAGCGGTGGTAAGTTTACCAGTCGGGGCTGGTATGAATTTTGCAATAGGAGATTTCGTAGGGGTCATAGTAGATTTCCTGATAGTTGCAGTAGTGGTTTTCTTCATAGCAAAATACGCGGGAAAGGCAATGGAGAGCAAGAAGAAGGCCTGAAGGAAGGAGCGCAAGAAAGAATAGTCACACCTCATTTGCCCGTGTGCTCGTGCTCAGATATGCACACACTTTTGACGGCGAGTAACTCTACTCCAACTTCAATGATTTTACATGTGCGTTGATGGAGAACTGGAGTATGGTGCAGCTATCTGGCTGGGTTCAAAAGCTCTGGGATACTTTCGGGCCTCAGGCCATCAAGTTCGGTATTGTCGGAGGCATCGGGACTGGCACCGCATATGTATTGCTATACGTCTTCGTCCAATACTTTGGAATGTACTATATCTACGCGAGCTGGGTTTCGATGATTATCGGTCAAATCATATCTTTCATAGGTTACAGATGGTGGGCTTTCGTTCTTAGGACAAAGAACATGATGTACCGTACCGAGTTTCAATTCATCATACATTGGGCAATCTGGGGGTTAGGATTTTGCATCGCTACTGGAGTGCTTTACTCGCTTACTGAGTACCTTCACATATGGTATATGTTCAGCCAGGTCTTCGCTACTATAGTCTCTGCTACGTGCAACTTCCTCAGCCACAAATACTTCACATATCGACCTGCGAAGTCATAGCTTGGCTGCGCGGAAAGTTAACAAAAAGTTTGAGAAAGTATCCCTTTGATGCTGCTGTCGTAATTGGACCTTCGTTTCGTTCGTTCCAAATGTGTGTGCCATCATTGGTGCACACACTGAAAACGACGGTCCGAATTTGAACGCCTGCACCATGATATCAGACGACAATAGACCTCATGCGGAAAGGAACTGGTTTGAGATCTTTTGGTGCACCGAACTGATACGATTTGCTTTGCCGGTCATCCACTCTATGTCAATCTTCACGATCGCGATATTCGCAATCATATCTCTAGATCGGTTTAGAATACTGACTTTATCGCCTGGAACATACTTTTCCACCAGCATCTCCAAGATTCGTCTCTTCTCAGCAATCTTCTCGATGAACTCGGTTTTTCCGAAGCACATTACGCTTTCGTAGACCTGAGTGATGCCACAACCTTTCTCCCATAGGACCTGAGGTCCGGGTTCATCTACCACGAAGCAAACGCGAGGATCAGATCGAAGCGCGTCCACCTTCTTCCCCTTAGGTGCACTATGAAAATATATGCACCCCTCTGCAAAGATGTAATTCACGGGGACCACGTACGGACCGTCCTCCGTGCTCATTCCCAACCGACCCACCGCCATGCGATCCAGAAAAGCCCCCATCTCTCTAGCATCATTGATAGCTCGATCTTTACGGCGCGGGCTCGTTTTCATAGAATATTCATCAGACTGAACACCCATTTTAGTGTTGGCAACGAGTTTAGCGACCAAATCTAAGAGCTTATGAAATAGACTCTGAACGACCGTTGATTCCTTGATTTGTGTGTGTATGCCATTAATGGTGCGCCGACCAAATTTGAACCGTCGTCGTTCATGGGATTGTGTGTGCCATTTATGGTGTGGGCCCGCATTTTGGACGTCCACGGACATTCAGTCGGCCTTTAGGCAAGGATGCCCGCCCCGGTGACATAAGCAAGCGCAGCAGTTCTTGGAAGCTTCGCCTTTATCGGGAATATTCCAATCGCACTGACTATGTTGATTGTCGAAGCAGTCAGAACTCACGAATTCGGAAACGTCGGCATAAGTGAGAGTTAATCGATCGAGGTTTAAGGGAGATAGTCTATGTTGCAGTGTACGTGATCGATACACGACGTTCCTGGCCTCGGCAACGTAGTCAACCAGTTTAGAGTGGCGTTTGTCAATCAAGTCAATATGCAGTTCAGCGTATAATTTCTTGGCGATGGCTCTCGATATCGTCCTCGCTCCTATTGGTCCTAAGGCTTTTCCCAACACTGCTTGCAGGCTTTCGAGGCAACTGGGCAACTCTCCCTTCGTTACACCGTACGTCGATACCAGGTGCAAATAAATGGTGTCCCAAACTCTAGAACCAATCACTTCTGCTATCGTATTATGGATGCAGTGAACCAAGATTTCGTCGAAGTTCTCCGTCTTCGCAGAGTTGGTTTGAACATACGCCATTTCTCATCGTGCCAGTTGCGTGACGCGGATTATTAGGCAAGTCTCATTGCATGATAGGATCGTTCTAGTACGCTATACAATTCATGTGAAATCTCAAACTGCTCGAATCACTCGTACTCTTGGTTTGGCCTAATAATCCTCAGATTCATTCTTTTCTCTGCCGCACCGGTCGTTAGGTGCTTCGGGACTTTTGCTAGCCATGGAGGGATTCTTTCGGTTCGACAGGCATAAATATCGATATTTTCTCAGACGGCTCCACTGTGGAGAGAATGGGTAATCCTGTAAAGGAATTGTTGGAAGGAGTAGCGCTCGCACTTTTAGTTTGTCTTACTGTTTCAAGCGTAGTCCCACTATTTGTGGCACCGGCGTATGCGCAGTC
>CAYWMG010000040.1:0-5572 GCA_964459245.1 uncultured Candidatus Bathyarchaeia archaeon | reverse complement strand
CGGACCAGAACTTCACGAGGCTATAGTTCTAATGAAGACGCGGACAAAGAGTAGCAAGGAAATTCTGAGGAGAATAAGGATGTGTGCTGACCGATTATTTGAAACCGCGGGAGATTATGACGTTGCTGCTTTTCTATCTGCGGAGAGCATGGAGAGAATCAACTCGGTGGTTGATCGGTTGAGAGCGGTAGATGGTGTAACCGCGACTGTTACGCTTCTCAAGATTGCTGACGAGGAGTAGATCTGATTCGATTGTGCAATGGTCACGTAGGTAGATCTGGTTTAGAGTGGTGAGTTGCAATGCGCAATTATCGTGAGCAATCTTTTGATCATTGATTCAGCAGTTTCCAATGCTTCAGTAGCCTTCCAGTTGCTGTAACTTGTTATGAACTCGCGAGCTATGCTCGGACTCTTCTCATAGAGCTGTGAAGCGGTTTTCTCTATTACCGGTTGGAGTCTGTAGAGGTTATCTTCCCACTTCTGCCAAACTGGTATCACTTCCTCCTTCGTTGCCGTGTAGAACAAATTCACTAGGTTAGAGACATGTCGAAAAGTCCAGTAAGCCGACTTTTCGTCGTAGATGCTTCCTGAGAGGGCCTCAGTCGGGTTCGGATAATTGCGCTGGGAGCCAATGGTATAGGCTTTAGGAGTTTTCGTAATTCCAGAATAGAACGGCACGTGTCCGCTTGTAGCAGCTTCCCCTAAGCCTGTCCAGAGAAGCCCTCCAATTGCGTTGGGCATCTCTGCTCTTAGTTGGGCACACCAATTGGTTACAGAGGTCGTAGTGCCGATAATGCGTTCGGTACCCCATACGGGAGCCAACTGATACTGTAATCCCTTGTTTAAGTGAAAGTGAGATTCTGAGTTAATTTTCCTTCTCGTCGTTTCGTCCGACAAATCTGCTCTACCTCTAGCGACGGAGGGAGTGTACTGGTCCCTATTCCCACCATAAACGTCAAAGGGCGTTCCCTCATAGTGGTCGCTGAATAATGCAAGGAAATCTCGAGTGGAAATTTTTCTATCTGGTTGCACGAAGAGTGGATAACTCTCAACTGTTTTTTCATGATCCAAATTCAAGGATGGTGAGAGTAAGCTGATTCCTCGCCATATTCGCCGCCTGTCATATTCTGGAACGGCGAGACCATACTTCACTTTCTCATTTTGTGCACTGTAAGTTTTCATTACATTAAACGGATTCTTACTACGTGGTTCGCTGAGGCCATTTTCTTCAGCGAAAGTAATCAGCTGCTTAGAGCCCATAAAATTCTTTGAGTCGTCTAGGTTTACTTCGCCGATTCTGCAGGTGTTCGCTTCTACAACGAAGCAATCGTCTGGGACCCTAGCGGCAACCCAGATACGGTCACGAAATTCTTCGTAAAGCCAGACTTCGTTGGGATCGCCAACAATATAGTTGTCAGTTCGGGCACCGTACTTTTCGGTAAATTCACCGATGAGTTTGATTCCTTCACGAGCCGTTTTGCAGCGTTCCAAAACTAAAGTCATCCGATAATCTCCGAGAGACGTAGGCATCTGAACACAGACCTTCTCAGCTCTCCTGCTAACAAATCCGCCTGAAGAGGCACCCGCGCAGACCTGAAATTCGTTAACGCCACCTTGCGCTGTATGAATCTCCTCTCCTTCAAGAACTGACATTACTGCCAGGTAGGCAAAGGTTTCAGGCACCTGATCTATCTCGCTGCCTTCCAATCCTCCAACCTTCAATCTCTCCCCTCGTTCATGCTTCTTCCTAGGCACCGCGAGGACTTGTTGCGCGTAATCTCCAAGCGCATCACAACTACGTGCAACCATAACTGAACCGTCAAGAGTGGCCGCTTTTCCAGCAGCCATCATGTAGCAACCCTTTTCCAATGATTGACACCGCCTTCTCTTGCTGTGGGATGAAACCTTAACTCTTTTCTTACAAACGCATCTTTAGTCATCAGTAGAAAACGCCGCAAAGAGACTGAAGATGCTCCTGGTTGAAGCATTATCGGCGTAGCTTCTCAGGATTCTTTCAACGAACTTTGCAAGAATGCAATGTCTCTGCTTAGGACTCTATCTAGAATTGTCTCGAAAAAGTCAAAAGATCGAACAACCTACGCCATGGTTGGTTAATTTAATGGCCCGTTATCTGCTTATCATTCTTGTTTTTGTAACCCTTCTGGCTGTTTCTAACTCGCAGTCATTTGCTCAAACCAGCCCGAATCTTCAAATTGCGCTGATTGGTCAGGGACCACATCAAGTCCCTACAGGCCAAGCAACTGAATTGAAGGTGGAGATTATGAATGAGGGGCCAGGAGGAGTCAGCCTCGTTCGTGGTGAAGTATATCTAGACCAAGATTTAGGAAACAACAACCTGTTACTCCATTCAGACCTCTTAGACAATTTCCATCTCAACTACCTGCAATCCGCGATTTGGACTTTCGAATTAACAATGCCTCCAAACGTAGAAGCACTAAACATGACGAATGGAGTTCCACAGGTTAATTTGCTTATACGTGTAATGTATTCGGGTTCTCAAAACCAGGAATTAATGTCTAACGCAAATTTTGCTTTAGGAGCTCCAGGAGCCATCATGAAACAGGCAGGTACTACTTGGTTCATACTAGTCGGAGTATTCGTTCTCGTCATCATCGTTGTAGCCCTAGTCTTTTGGAGAAGATCAAACCTATCTAGACATTTGAATGCCCGACGCAGATGAGTTTTGAAAAGGAAATCAAAGCGAGATTGCTACACTCGTTCAGTGTGTGGGAAGCGATAGATGTTGGACGAGATAGCTCTGGAAGAGTTACGGAATATTCTTGGAAACAGTAACGTCAACGTTGAAAGAGAACAAATTCTGAATTATCTCGTGGACGAAACTCCAATTCCCGTTCGACCTCATCCTGCCGCAGACGTTGTACTAGTCAAGCCAGGAAACACTGAAGACGTCTCAAGAGTGATGATGTTTGCTAACGAATATCAAATCCCAATCTACCCGAGAGGAGGAGGAACAGGTCTTGCGGGAGGGGCGATACCAACACGGAACGGAATCATCCTCTCACTAGAGCGAATGAATAAAATCGAAATTGACGCCGGAAACATGATGGCAATCGTAGAGGCTGGAGTGACGTTGAGTAAACTAGACGAATCAGCTACTTCTGCTGGCTTGAGCTTTCCCCCTCATCCAGGAGACGAGAACGCTCAGATCGGTGGGCTAATTGCCACAAATGCAGGCGGATCAAGGGCATTTAAACATGGAATTATGAGAAATCAAGTTAGAGAACTCGAAATCGTGCTGCCGAGTGGTGAAATATTGCATCTTGGACGCCGAGTTCGAAAGAACAATGTTGGTTATGATCTGATGCAACTACTCATCGGAAGTGAGGGGACACTCGCGGTAATAACTAAAGCCGCAATCCAACTTTACGCGCAATCGACTACGCAACTAACCATCATAATTCCATATGATAATCGACAGAGCGCAATATCGACTGTTCCAAAGATGATTCACGCGGGTATCTCCCCGCTAGCGGTAGAGTACGCTGAATTAGACTTGCTTAAGAGGACAGCAGAACACTTGAATACTCGCTGGCCAGTCACTCAAGGGAACTGTTGCCTCATAATTATACTCGAAGCCAGCGATAGAGAAGAACTATTTTCACAAAGCGTCGCAATTATGAAGATCTGTCAGCAACAAACGTCCTATGAAATATTTGCAGCAGAATCTCCGAGCGATCAGAGCAATATCCTTCGTATCCGGAGCGGTATCTACACTGCTCTCAAAAACAAAACGGCGGACTTACTGGACATAACTGTGCCAATTGCTGAGCTGGAACAGACCATGGATGCAATTAGTAAGGTAATGACAACCTCCGGCGTCGAAATTCCAGTCTACGGACATGCCGCCGACGGAAACTTACACGTGCATATTATGAAAGTTCAGGGCAAAAATTCGAATTATGTTGAGAATTTAAAGAATGAGATCTACCAAATCGCGAATAGTGCCGGCGGGGTTATAACCGGAGAGCACGGCATCGGAAAAATTAGGTTGAGATCCCTCTCCCTATCCATCGATCGAAAAGAATTGCAGCTAATGAAGGAAATCAAGAAGGTTTTTGATCCTAATGGCGTGCTGAATCCAGAAACTAAACTCCCTGTATGATCTAAGGAAACTTTTTGAACTCACTAGAATAATTTACAATGGTTTCAATGCCTAAACACAAGATATCGAGGCGTGAGTTTGTCGCCGGCACCGGATTGGCAGCAGCCGGTTTCATGCTAGGATTTACAACGAGACAACTGGCACCATCAACCAGTTTATGGCTGTCATCCACTTAACTGCCTAACAATCAGGCCAGACTTTGTTCTTGCGGGTCGTCAACTTTTGCGCTGTCATTAACCTGAATTTCTGACGTGACCAAGCTTTCTTTAGCGGTGCTATTCATGCGTGAAATGAAAGATCGTTCCAAGCCCTTTCTCTTTCGCCAACTGATAAGCCCTGTGGCCTACGGCTACATCATTTGTGCCCATGCCTACAGGGGCGAAGATGATTCTCTCATCATCGGTTTCTCGTCCCTTCTTTGAACCTGCCACAACTTCACCAAACTCCGCATAGACATCACTCTCGCGAAGGACACCGGTCCTTATGAGGCCACCAATATTTCCTCTGGTCACACACTGCTGTCTGTTGTCAACTATGATCTTCTTCACTGATTTGGCCAGTTCTGGTTGAACCTCATTTGGTCCTCCTATCGAAGCTACAAGCGTTCCATTCTTAACCCAGTCGTTCTTCAAGAAGCGTTCACCATGGTTTCTCGTTATAGTAACTATGACATCTGAGTTGCTAGCAGCTTCGTACGCGTTGCCCACCTGTTTCAGATGAAGCCCAAATCGCTTCGCAGCCTCTTTGGCAAGCGTTTCACATGCGTCTTGACGTATATCGGTTATCTTGAATTCGTCAAATCTCAAGATTCTGCTTATGGCTTCAACGTGTGATAGGGCTACATCACCCGCACCAATCATTCCGACAACCTTGCTTCCCTTTTTGGCCAAATGTTTTATGCCTACAGCCGTTGCGGCGGCAGTTCTGGCTGAGGTTATCCATGTGCCTTCCAATATTGCGAATGGAACTCCTATCTCAGCATCGCTGAGGACTAATACGTCAAAACATGTGGGGATGCCTTTTTGTCGGTTTGGAGGATAACCGCTAGTCCATTTGATGCCAGCAACGTTCAAGCTTTCTACATACGCTGGCATCGCATTCAAATGTCCCTTCCTTTCGCCATCAAATGGCAGAACAGATTTTGCCGGCATAATCACTTTGCCTTCTCCAGCCGCTCTAAATGTATCTTCTACAATTCTAATTATCTCGTCCATCCCTAGTCCTGCTTCCAATATGTCATCACGGGACAGAAGCAAAACAGGGTACTTCATAGAGGAACTCGCGCTCTCTTTCTCTTGTGACATAGACAAAAGTGGACGTTCATGTTCTAATAAGTCCTTAGCAACAAAACCGCGTTCCGCAACAAACCAACCCATTATTACCTAGCAACGTTTACTGAGTTTTTTCGCGTGCAAATCATGAAATATC
>CAYWMG010000039.1:0-3525 GCA_964459245.1 uncultured Candidatus Bathyarchaeia archaeon | reverse complement strand
AGCTAGAACGTGGTCTGAATATGTTCTGTTCAACGGTCCATCAACCGGGAGTACATCAGCGATCATAGGGCCTGGTCTTCCTCCTTCAAGCTTCTTCTTCGTGAGTGAGCAATCGTTGAGGAAATACTGCAAGTAGCTTCTCCCATCTTTCCTTTTAGAGTATGAGGTGCGTATTCCTATGCCCACATTTGCGCTCTGGTTTCCTTTTGGAATTATCCAACCATAACCTCCCGGGGCTAATTCCATTCCAAGGTACATTTCCGTGACAGTTTGATCTACCCCTAATTCGGTCATTAAATATTCATAGTTGATAGCGACATTGTTCGGTGTCACGTACTCTTCATTCAAAATGCCAGAGGTTTTGGCAACTTTGGATGGGAACCCATCGGCGGCTATTACCATTTTTGCCTTGACACTATCTGCTCTATCTTTTCCAACAAGCAATTCGCTATTGTTGACATAGAGGTCGACTGGTGAGTGTAATTGTATTGTTCCACCCAACTTCTCAACCTCCTTGGCCAATCCTTGTTCAAGAATGGTTCGGTTGAGAACGTAGGAGACAAACTCGAACTCATACTCACTTCCTTTCGGTGAAATGACTCGTATTGTCTTACACACATTATCTACACATTCCTCAGGAATGTCGAAGACGTGCATGTATTTGCCCGCGCTAGGTAGTAGGTATTCCATTTCCTTCCGAACGGGAAAGTACTCACCGCACTTTACTGGCGAGCCAATTACTGATTTTTTGTCGAAGAGATGGACGCGTAGACCACGTTTGAGCGCTTCTATCGCCGCATACAAGCCTCCCGGTCCAGCGCCTACAATTGCAACATCAACTGAACTCGACATTTACGACGCACACCTTAACCTCAAACGCCAGACAGCAAGAAGTTGGCAACTTTGAACAGGTAATCAAGCACAGGGCCCGGATAGATCCCCAACAGGATGATTAGGATTGTAGCGATTACGAGCGCAAGAATGATCGCTCGAGGTTCATCCAGTCTCCCAACATTAGGGGGATCATCGAAGTACATGCGTTTGACGACCCATCCATAATATGACATGGAAAAGGCACTATTCAATACGCCCGCCAATGCCAACCACCACATTTGGCCATCAATCGCAGCGGTGAACAAGACCAGTTTACTCATGAATCCATTGAGGGGCGGTACCCCCGCAAGCGCGAAGAGGGAGAGAGTTAACGTGAATGATGTGATCGGCATTCTTCTACCCAACCCAGCGAAGGAATCAAGGGATGTGTTGGATAGCTTACTGAAAACGGCAGCGGCTGCGAGAAAAGCAGCCGTCTTCATTATGCCATGGTTCAATACGTGAAAGAGAGCGCCAACAATTCCCATCGGATTTGGTGCAGCAAGGCCAATCAAAACGTATCCTGCTTGTGCGATACTGGAATAAGCTAGCATCCGTGTGAAATTTTTCTGCATCAGAGCTGCAACATTTCCAAGAGTCATTGTTAAGATTGCAACTACTGCGAATGTTCCAGACCAATCCAGCCTAAGCGCAATGAGAGCAACAGCAAATACTCGAAAGAGCGCCGCATACCCGCCACTCTTCGTCCCAGCAGCGAGGAAGGCCCCAACTGTTATTGGAGCGCCCTCATACGTATCTGGAATCCACATGTGAAATGGTACCGCCGCCACTTTCATTCCGAAGCCCGCGATAAAGAGCACCATAGCTAGGAGAGCTAACGGGTTCAACGTTGGGATGGCAGATCCTAGACCATTTGCCACCGAGTAGAGATTTGTTGATCCAGTAATTCCGAAGGTTAAGGAGATCGCGTACACTATGAGGGCTGACGAGAGGGCGCTGAGAATGAAGAACTTCAGTGCCGCCTCGTTGGAGGCCGAATCATCCTTCTGAATTCCAGTAAGCACATAGGCTGGTATGTTCATTAATTCCCATGCAAGAAAAAGTACAATCAAATCTACCGCAAACGAGATCAGCATCATCCCAAAGGTTGCGAACAACAGCAACCCGAAGTAAGTGTCGATATTTTTGTTCTGACGCATGTAATACAATGAGGCTATGCTAATGAGAAGTGTGATGAGAAGAAACACGCCAGTGAAGTATATTGAATAGCTATCAATCGAAAGCACACCGAGGATGAGTTGGGGCTTTCCCACCCCATCCAATAATAGGCCGACAACTCCGCTAAACGTAACCAAGAGCCCAATTATCGCCCACCAACCTACAAGCATCCTTGCACGGATCCGTTTTGAAAGGCCTTGAACAAGCGGAGACAGTATGGCAAAAATTGGTAACGTAAAGAGTAGCATTGAGGTAGGTGGGTCCATCGTCATTAGCCGCCTATCAGATCGAACCTAGGACTTCCGTTCTCGTAAATAACGTTTCGGACGGTAGAGCAAACATTTTTGATGATGCAGTTCTGTTCTGGTTATGCGGTTTGTTCGGGGTTGCATATTTCTCCGTAAGCCAAAACTTCGCAAGGCTGAAAAATGGGGATTCGCGAGACAGATCTCGCGCGGGGCGTAACGGACAACCTCCTTTTGCGGCCCAAGGAGCGGTCGAATGGTTGAAATCAACTTGTCGTGAAGAAGATTGAGTGAGCCGAAAGGACTTTCAGGGTTAGGATAGGAAGATACAAGTTAATTTTTCATGTTGACAAACAAGAAAGAATCATCTACGTGACGCATTCTGAAGAGTTTAATAACTCTACATCGCAAGCCTGGCCCGTCTCTTCTTAGAACTCCCAGCCTCCCAACCACCTTAGGCTATCAATCCGGCTTGTGGGCGCGGGCATTCCAGAGATGACGGGGTAGAAAAGCCAGAATAGACCTACCACTACTACAAAATAGGCTAATGCTATTATTTTTCCCCATCGTGCACTCCAATATTTGTTGAGGAAGTATGCTGTAGCCAAACAGAGAAACGGCACGTTGCTATAGAAGTGGTAGATGAAGGTGTCTCTCGAAATGAAGACGTAAGGTACCCACTGGAAGAAGAATAAGACCGTAACAAAGGTGCACGGAAAATTCCTTCTTCTTATGGCTTCTTCAACTGCTAATATTAAGAACATGAACCCAACCCACCAGATAGCAGGGTTTCCCATTAGCACGATTGTTGACACAACATAACCTGGTAGGTATGACGCATAAAGCCACAAAGGCCTCAGAATTAACGGCCAAGTCCACCATCTAGACGCAAAAGGATGAGTAACACTAAGTCCTGAATGAAAAACAAACATGTATTCCTGTAGCTTGAAGACATCTGTCAAAGTGGAGCCAGCAAGCATATCCGGAACATAAGTCAAAAAGTAAACAAACACGCCGAGCGTCAGGAAGATGAACAGCAGGAAGAATGGACGGTTAAAGAGGGCATTAACGCGCACACGTAGCCAGCCGTCTTGACGGTCAACGAACGCATTAATCCTCACCCATAGCAGGCCATCTTTCAGCTTTATGGCCTTCCTGAGCTTGAGCGCGAGAAGAATAGCCAGCTGACCCGCGAGGCCGAAAAGCGCAATCCATTTTATTGAAAAAC
>CAYWMG010000038.1:0-8023 GCA_964459245.1 uncultured Candidatus Bathyarchaeia archaeon | reverse complement strand
TAGTGACGGTTTCAATATCAACCCCTCCTCGTGAGGAGCCGATTAACACGGCGCATTTATGTTGATAATCCCACGTCACGCCAGCGTAGAGCTCCTGGGTTATCGAAAGCTTCTCCTCAACTAGGACGGCTGCTGGTTTCTCAATTCCTATGGCTTGGTCAAGTACTTCTGAACCGATCTTAGCTACATCATCCGATTTTTGTGCAAACTTTACTCCACCAGCTAATCCTCGACCGCCTGCCAAAACTTGGGCCTTCAGTACGAGAGGTCGGTTCAGTTGATGTGCTGCTTCAACTATCTCTCCGGTTGACTTAGCTACGTGTCCATTAGGAATGGCAATACCGTATTGCTGAAAAATTCTCTTAGCCTGAAATTCGTAGAGCCGCACCACAAGTCTCCCTACTGTCACTGATTCAAGAACGGACGCGGCTCAGGGTGGATATATAGAATTCTAGGAATTATCATAATTGAGACCTCAATCACTGAAATCATGGCATCTTTCTTTAGTCGATTCACCATCTCAGCGCCGTTGTCGACTGACGTCGGGCGTTCACGTATCGGAAACTTTACGATTATATCTGTCGAGTGCGAAATGGTGGTGGTATGAAACTTTTTGAATCGCCATGGGAAGAGGTGAGCGAGCAGGCCACACGCCAATGCATTGGTTCCAGAATAACCACCGAACTATAGAGTAGCCGTTAACGTCCAGTTTTCAGCTACTCCTCGTCGTGGATAAACCACTGTACAGCCAGGGTTCCCTTCAGCACGCAGGTAGCAATGATTAAGGGCTAGGATGATTTCCTAAACTGGCTCGCGACATTTTCAGCTACTTGTAAAACGTATTCTATGTCTCCCCTTTCAATTCCCCGGTGGGTCACCATTCTGACTCTCGTCTTGTCATGTGCCCCTGATTTCACTCCGAACTCCTGTAATTTCGTAACCCAGCTTCCTGCGTCTACTCCTAGGCCAGTGACGTCATAAATGACAATGTTAGTTTGCACTTCGGAGGCGTCCAAGCTAATTCCTTGGATCTTCGAAAGCCCTTGTGCGAGTATTCTTGCGTTCGAGTGATCATCTCTGAGACGATCCACCATTTTTTCAATGGCAATTATTCCCGGTGCGGCAATTATCCCTGCCTGTCTCATTCCTCCTCCAAGCATCTTTCGATTTCGTCTCGCACGATCAATTAACTCATGGTCTCCTACTAGTAGTGATCCGATGGGTGCGCTCAATCCTTTAGATAGACAGAACATCAAAGTGTCCACGTAACGCGTGAATTCGCGTACGTCGATATTCTGCGCGATAGCTGCATTGAATATGCGAGCGCCGTCCAAGTGGACTTTCAAATTCGTACTCTTGGCGAAGTCAAATACCGCTCTGGTCTGGGAGGGCGTCCACATGGCTCCCCCAGCTCGGTTATGAGTGTTCTCGATGCAAATTAGGCTTGTAGGGGGAAAATGAATGTTCGATGGCCTGAGAACCAGTCGTATATCTTCTGGCGTGAAAACTCCACGCTTTCCTCTTACTATACGAGGCACGAGCCCTCCGAGTGCAGAAAATGCACCGACCTCATAATAGTACAGATGCGCATCATTCTCGAGGATAATTTCATCCCCTCTCTTTGTCTGGCTCATTACGCCTAACAGGTTGGCCTGGGTTCCGCTGGTGGTGAGCAGCGCAGCTTCTTTCCCCATCTTCTGAGCGGCAAGCTCTTCCAATCGATTAACAGTTGAATCCTCACCATAAACGTCGTCACCTAACTTGGCGGTTTTTATTGATTCGAGCATTTCTTCAGTTGGAAGCGTAACCGTGTCACTCCTCAAATCAACTATTCGCGACTGCACCAACTCATCATACCCGGCGAAGCACATGTTCCTTGTGAATATTAGAGTATGGAATCTTTGTACCTGCACCTGATAGAAGGCGTGAAAAGGCGTCTATCTCTCGCAGGTAACGTAGAGTGAGTATCGCTGGTCTTGCACGGCCGATAACTTGACTTCTTTGCCCGTGACAAAAAGAGCCCCCCGTTGAGAGTCGATAGGTATAATTAGATGGAGCTAACGCTAGCGAAATCTGTTAGACCCGAGAGTTGACTCTTTGAAACGCACAGCAACAGCGTTCATAATATTCGCAGGCCTCACCGCCACGATGATTGGGCTCTTCCTTGATGAACCACAGTTACTCTCGACGATTCTACGATCATACATCATGCAGTTACTGTGAGGCATAGAAGATGGCATCAGAAGATCAAAGAAGGTTCAAATACAAATGGACACTTCCACGCTTCCTTGTCCAGTTATTCTCACTCGTCGCTGTCAATGCTCTCGCGATCACGCTGATCTACCCGTCCATCAAGATCCAACCTATTCCGTTTGCCTTACCAATATTGGCCAGCATAAACTCCCCCTACACTGCAATCTATAGTTCGCTGGATCTCCTGCAACTGGAACTTTCTCAACCAGAGTTTCCCTGGATCGTCATAGGTTCAATACTCTTGATTGGCGCAATAGTTGGCAAAGCCCTCTGCGGTTGGATTTGTCCTATAGGATTTATTCAGGACATAATAACGACTTTAAAGAACAAGCTTGATCTTGTCTCGCCCAGAACTCATAAGAGCGGCAAGAAATTCAAATATTTTCTCCTCTTTCTAACCTTCCTATTCAGCGGCACACTCGGATTAGCGCTCTACTCGGGCACTGGTCTAGAATACAAGAACGCCTTAGGCCCCTTCGCAACCGGACCTTTCACAATTATCTCGCCAGACGGCACATTATTTGGCACAGTCCCAGCACTAATCAGGCTAGCAAGCGAGAACATAGCATCAATCCTTTCTAAACCACCAACTATTCAAGAAGTGTGGAACCAGTTGACGAAGGTTCCTCCATTACTCGCTCTCAGGCTCCTGATCTTGTTAGGATTCTTCGGCGCCGCATGGAAGGTCCCGAGGTTCTGGTGTCGATACGTTTGTCCAACAGGCGCCTTGATGGCAATCTTACAGAAACATAGTCTTGCAGGAATAAAGCGCGACCCAGTTAAATGTACCAAGTGCCCTCACTGCGAAATCAAGTGTCCAATGCAAATCAATATCCTTGACCTTTCCTGGGAAAAATTCAATGACCCAGAATGCATCATGTGCATGGAATGCATCGACGCATGCCCACACGGATCATTAGGTCTAAAATTCCCATAACACACATGAACGGATTACGGAGCAGCCGGATAGGCTTTCAAGTAATCCGTAACTACGGCAGTAGATTATGTACGATCTAATCGTAGTTGTCGCCGGACCTGCTGGAACCTCTGCAGCCAGATTAGCAAGTAAATCCGGACTCAAGACACTCTTAATTGAAAAAGATCGGGTTAATGAAAGGGTCAATTCGGTATAGAGATGCTAAGGCAAAACTCGCATGGGCATACTTCAAGTATCGTCTAGCGAAACCAGGCATGAAACGGTGGAATAATGAGCTCAGACTTCCATAGGAACGAGTACTACAGTCGTCAAATCGCACTCTCAGAACTAGGACCAAACGGCCAGGATCAACTTAGAAGGTCAAAGGCCACATTGGTAGGGTTAGGAGGATTAGGCAGCATAACGGCACTCTACCTAACCCTGGCAGGAGTTGGACAACTAACTCTAATCGATCAGGATACAGTGGAACTGAACAACCTTCACAGACAAGCAATCTATTCACTATCAGACATCAGACACCCCAAGGTTGAGGTTGCAGCCTCCAAATTAGCAAAAGTGAACCCGGATGTCAAACTCATCAGTATCGCGGATAATGTTAATGAAGATAATCTGCAAGAAATTATCGGCCAGACAGATTGTATTGTCGACGGCCTCGACAACATGCGTACTCGATACTTACTCAATCGATACTCCGTTGAACATCAGATCCCATTCGTATTCGGAGGAGCAATCGGCTTGGAAGGAAACGTTGCCGTCTTCAAACCTCCAACCACTCCATGCCTAGAATGCGTTCTGCCCGGGTTACAAGATTCAAACCTCGTCACATGCGACACACGCGGCGTACTCGGAGCAACAACCGGAATAATCGGATCACTCCAAGCATTAGAAACGATAAAAGTGTTAGCTGGAATAAATAGAAGTTTTGAAACTAAATTAATGCTGTTCGATTTCGCCCAATCGGAATTCCGAAGCATACCGCTAAGAATTCGAAAAGATTGCCCAGTCTGTCAGGTTAAACAGAAATCAACGCCAATTAAGACAAAGCTCGCTTGGCTTTGCGGATCCAATACGGTCAATGTCAACCCCGAGCACCCCTTAACGTTGGACTTGAACAATCTGAACCAATTACTCGCTAAGCATTGTAAGATTCTCCTCACCACTCCGGTGGTGCTAGTCATTGACTATCACGGCCACGAGATAAGTATCTTCAAGAAGGGAAGAACATTAATCAAAAACGTTGAAAGCGAACAGGACGCTCTAAAGCTCTACAGGGAAGTTAACAAGATTATTGAGGGATGAAGATTATGTCGCAAGCTGTCCAATGCGCAACTAACTCCGCAACACCTCGGCTCATTGGACGAGCAGTATTCCTCATATCGGGCGGTATCGATTCACCAGTAGCTGCATCAATGCTAATAAGGAAAGGAGTCGAACCAATCTTCGCATACTTCGACAACTACCCACTTTGTGACCAGGCAGCCAAGGAAATCGCACTCGATACAATCAGACAAGTATGCGCCTTCCATGGAGTGAAGGCTGCTAAAGTGTACGCAATTCCGCACTCACCCGATCTTCAGGAGATAAGCAACAAATGCCCCGAAAAATTTGCATGCATCCTCTCGCGAAGACAAATGTTCAGAATTGCAGAAGCAATCGGACTCCACGAAGGCTGCGACGCAATAGTGACCGGCGATGCAATAGGACAGAAAGCAAGCCAAACGTTACAAAATATTACAGCAACTGACTGTGTTCTTCAAAAACTAATAGTCTTAAGACCTCTAGTAGGAATGAACAAACTACAGATCGAACGATACGCAAAACAGATAGAAACCTACCCCATCTCCATACGCCCCGGAGTATCCACGTGCGGAGTTCCAACAAGAAACCCCAGCACAAGCGCGAGAACACAGAAACTGGACGAGATCGAAACCAGTCTCAACATTCCAATGATGGTCAACAAAGCATTCGAAAGTGCACAAATCATAACATTATGAACTAACCCATCACTAGAGTCAGAAGCCGCAGCGCAGCAGAGTGCGCCGCTCCTTCGGACTTCGCATTCCTAATAATCATACGACCATCCTTACGCAACGTAATCTCTTCACCTAAACTACTCCGCAGTACTACGAAGTATGTGGTCCACAATACGCAAGTGTAACATGTCTCGAGACTCCGCCTAACCTTTGAAAAGTCAATTACAAATTTGCTCCTAGGAATGGCTTCAATGGCCAAATGGTCAGAACACAATCTAAAGAAGAGCTGCGACTTGGCCTCCAACCATACCCACCATCCTTGACCTTTGCGAAGATCTGCAGGTTTATTAGATCTACTCGCGAAGTTGAAGATTGCCGGGGAAGATGCCGGGGTTGATCCTCATCCTGTCAGGATCACCGAATGCCGAACGGTTCAGGCGGCGGGCTGCAGAAGCAATGCCGCAACCCGCAGTATAGAAAAATCGCTGAGGTGGGTTCGAATCCCATCCCCGGCTCCATCATGTACTGTTTTCTTCGCGAGTTGTTAGTATACGAGTATTGGAATCCGACTTTCACGGTTAGGAATCTGATATATCGACAGTTATGGGTGTGGTTTTGGAGCCTCGCGTGGCGCGGGTTGCTGATGATCCGGAGAGTTTCTGGCCTGGTCGGTTGGATGTTGGTACTCGGAAGGCAGCTAGGATTTGTTTTCGTGGTTGGATGCGGTGGTTGAATCAACAGAATGGGTGGTGAGGCGTGAAAGCTATGGAGTTGGTGGTTAGTCGCCTGTGTTCAGAGGATCCGTATGAGTTCGTGGATTTGAAGCTCTCTCTACAAATGCAATGTTTATCCAAAAAATGTATGCCCGTAACTCTCAGTAAGCTTCGCCACATTTGCGGCTTAAGGATTCTGTCGGTGCCATGCCCATTCCAAATCTTACCAAGATCAAGACACTAGTATTTTGCGGCTGACGTTACGTCAAACCGAAAACGTAAACGACCAAAAGTGATAGGTTAGCAGGCTATAGCATCAATCTCAACTTTGGAAGCTATATTAGATTGAAAGGTTGTTCTTGCTGGTGGGTTCTTTGGAAAGAATTCTTTGAATACAGAATTCATTCGAGACCATTCACCTATATCTTGCATAATTACTGTCATTTTCAAAACTCTATCCATGCTACTCCCAGAATCTTCAAGACGTAGTCTAATGTTCTCCAGTACTTGACGTACTTGATCCTCGATTGAAGCATCACGATTCTTAGATGCAATTCCGGAAACAAATATCAACTCTCCAAATTTCACCGCAGGCGAGTAGGGCCCAGATGGTGCTGGGCCTTGCTTTTGAGGGATAACTTCCTTTTGTGGCAAATTTGAGACCGATTCTATGGCCATCAATTGTAAATATAAGATTGTTGACTTCGTGGAGGTAATAGGTCTATTTATTTCTGAATCGGTACAGCAACGCCTACCTCACGAACTAGCGAATATCTAGGTCTCGTCCTTTCAAGGTCAGCGCTTTTTCCAGAGCTGCTTGGAGAGTCGTGAAAGGTGTCATTGAGATAGCTTTCAAGACGGTTGGATCACGCTTGGACCCAAGGAATGCCTATATATTACCAAAACGCGCAAGGCTACGGCTTCATAATTGAAAAAGACGACGCCTACGCAGACGACTTGCATGACAGTTACTTCACTGCGGGTGATGCAGGTTACAATAGTGAATAAGCCGAGGGTATAAGCGATGGTCAGGAAGGAATCGGATAATGAATCTCCAACGATTTTGGTACTTCTGTTATGTGGCTTGATGTTCCTAACCAACATGATTTCTTCTCTCGTCCAAGTGTTATTAGGTCGTAAGAGTTTGAACCAGTTTCTCGTTGAGGCACGTCAGATTAGAATATTAGAAATGCCAGACCTGATCGAGTAAGACAAAACATTATCATCACTGAAACATCGTAGGAACTCGCGCAGGGTCGTTTATTTCTTTTGTAAAAAGACGAAGTGGTACAATGAGAGCCAGAAGCTTACCCTGTGAAACGGCAAATTATATTGACGTGTCACACGAAATCTCTCTCTGAGCCAACTCTTGATTCTCTTGGGTGTAATGAACGACAAATGTCCAGGGTACCGGGGAGGATACTTCAACAATAGCATACGCCCTATCGTTAACGCAACGTCGTTGGGCACCAGTATTGCGACTTCTCCTCCCTTCTTTAGAACCCGATGAACCTCATCAACAACACATTGTGGCCTACGAGTATGTTCAAGGATAGCGATCAGCAGACAGCCGTCAACTGTTTCACTCCTTATCGGCAAATTGAAACCGCTCGCGCAAAGAACGTACTCTTGCTGCTTCTTTAGCCGCGCGCAGCGTTCCGCCGAAATATCCATCTCAATCGGTGCTAACCCTGAATTGGCAAGGATAATTCCGTCACCTGCTCCTACGTCAAGTATTGTTTTACCCACGAACCGCATCGCAAAACGGCGCGAGTCACGGATGTACATATTGTAAAAGAAACCAGTTATGCCTCTGGTTTGGTCAAGTTGAATGTTGGTTTTTGCATCCGTCTCATGCAACTTTTTCTCCGTGAGTTTGCTTGAATCCATTCATTCGCACCAAGTGTACAATCGTCAGATGTCAGCTAACGAGAGGGTTTGATGGTAAAGAAAAACCTTCAACAGCTTGGAATCTGTACAGAAACGAGAGTTGTTAGTATACGAGTATTGGAATCCGCCCATTTCTCACTGTCAAATGGCTATCTCAATTGTGGGAGAACGGTTCCATAAACACTTCGTATTTCTCGAACAATGGATCATCATGTTACTAGGTCTCAAGTCAAGATTCTAACAATACTTACTGATTT